>CAMOZS010000049.1 GCA_946631075.1 uncultured Bacillota bacterium
AGAGCCACCTGGTTTGCCCCCGACTGCTCGCGGACCAGCCGGCATTCCTTCACGATCGCATCGATGACCCGCTCATGGAAGGCCAGAGCCAGATCGCTGGCCCGGTCCTCTCCGGGGTGAGCCTGGGCAAAGGCCGCCGCGTCCTCCAGCATGCAGGCGCACTGGCCCTCGTAGTCATTGTATTCCTTGATCCCCAGCAGGGCGCTCACCGCGTCGAACAGCCTGCCCATACTGGAGCTTTGGATCGTGTTGATCCCGGACTCGATCGCCCGAAGGATCATCCGGGCATCCGGGCATCCCATCATCCGTTCCGCCCCGAAGGCCATGATGTCGGTCAGATCGATGTTGAACTGACGGCATCCCTGCTCATCATAGGAGATGATGTCAGGCCGGGAGACCGCCGCAGCCGCCATATGGCTCAGGGCAGACCGGTGAGCATCCTTCATGGAAGAATCGCCGCCGATCATATCCACGTATTTGAGATGGGAGAAGCGGTCGCAGGAGCTTCCCTCGCACAGGAGGATCTCGCCGCCCCAGATGCAGCCGTCGGTCCCGTAGCCGGTGCCGTCAAAGCAGACACCGATCACCTTGCCGGACAGATTGTTTTCTGCCATGACCGAGGCGACATGGGCATGATGATGCTGAACCTGCAGCAGGGGAAGACCGTGCTTTTTGGCCAGGTCCTTGGCGTAGACCGTGCTCTCGTACAGAGGATGCATATCGCAGACCACCGCCTGGGGGCGGATCCGCAGGAGCCTGGCCATCCGCTGGATGTTCTCCTGATAGATCTGCTGGTTTTCCACCGTATCCAGATCGCCGAAATACTGGCTCATATAGAGGAAGGGCCCGTTGGTCAGGGCGAAGGAATTCTTCAGCTGGCTTCCGGCCGCGAAGATGAATCTGGGCCCAGCCGGTCCCGGTCGCCCGGCATCCCCGGCAGTCCCGGCATCCCCAGCAGTCCCGGCGCCTCCGGCATCCCCCGCGTCTCCGCCAGCCCCCGGCAGATCCACATAGAGGGGCAGGGGGGCATAGCCCTTGCTGCGGCGGATCATCTGCGGCTGATCGTCGATGACCCGGCAGACCGAATCGTCCACCCGGACCCGGATCTGACGCTCGTTATAGAGGATCCCGTCGATAGCCGGCTCCGCCTCGAACCAGGCAGCCATCTCGTCATCGTCTTTGATCATGGGAAGATCAGACTTGTTGGCGCTGGTAAAGATCAGAGGGCTGATCCTGTCCAGGAGCAGGTACTGGGCCGCCAGACTGGGCAGGAAGGATCCGATGAAGCGGCTGGAAAGCAGGTCCGTATAGGATGGCTCTGGAGTCCCGTCCTCCATCTGGGGGAAGCGGCGGTTTGCCGCCGGGGCAAAGCCCTCCTCCTTGAGTTTGTGCTCCAGAAGCAGGATAGGCCTTGCCGAGGATTCCAGCAGGTTGGCCTCCACATCGCTGATATGACAATAATATTGAACTTCCTTAAGATCCCGGAACATGACCGCGAAGGGCTTGGTCTCCCTGCCTTTGATCGCTCTCAGCTTCTGGACCGCGTCGTAGTTGAAGGGGTCGGCGACCAGATTGTAGCCGCCGACGCACTTGAAGGCGATGACGCCTCCGTCCGCCAGGATCCGGGCCGCCTGGTCCAGGAGCTTGCGGTCCTCGGCCGACGTATGCCGGAGGGGGACCGTGGGATCCTCGGAAGGACCGGTCCATTTCAGGTAGGGGCCGCAGGCGTGGCAGGAAATGGTCTGGGCGTGGTGGCGGCGGTCATGCAGATCATCATACTGGACCTGACAGAAACCGCACATGGGAAAATCGATCATGGACGTGTTGTCCCTGTCGTAGGGGATCCGGTCGATGATCGTGTAGCGGGGTCCGCAGAGCATGCAGCTGATGAAGGGATGGAGATGGCGCGGATCGTCCTCCGCGTACAGCTCCTTCAGGCAGTCGGGACAGATGGCCATGTCCGGAGGGATCATGGCCGCGTCGTCGCCGCCCTCAGCGCTGCCCTTGATCTGGAAATCCGTGAATTCCGTAAGCGGCAGCGGAGTGCGCTTGATGTGGACGATCTCCGCCGGCTTGGGCTTTTCCCGGTAAAGGGCCTCCACGAAAGCGTCGATCCGCACGGGCGTGTCGGTGACCGTGATCTCGACCAGGCCGCCGATGTTCAGTACATTTCCCTTCATGTGCATCTGGTCTGCCAGTTTGGCAACAAAGGGCCGGAATCCGACCCCCTGCACGATGCCCCATAATTTGATTTTTTCCGTCGTCAGTTTATCCATACAAATAAAACTCCTACTCAACCTCGATGGTATCGATGTAGAATTCTTTGCCGATCTCTGTCGGTTCACCATCTCCGCCGCATTCCGGGCAGGAGAAGGAAAGCAGCTCCCTCTCGAACAGGCAGCCACAGCTTTTGCAGCGCAGCTTGGGACGGACCCGGACGATATCCAGCTCGGCCCCTTCGCAGGGAGTACCCTCGGTGATCACATCAAAATACATCTGGACCGAACTTCCGACGATGCCGGAATTGTCGCCGATGACCAGATGGATCTTCCTGACCCGGGAGGCGCCGTTGCTCTGACAGTGCTCGCCGGCAATTTTTATGATTCGTTCTGTGATTGGTAATTCATGCATACATATAATATACCACATTCCGGCCGTGAGAGGGCAGATAGACGTTGCTTTTGCCCGGAAAAAGGATTAAAATGTATTCGTTATGCATATAACATTATTTTTTGGTGTAATTAACAAGGAGTACTAGAAAATGCCGCATCATCATCACAAAAAAGAAAGAAGCTCGTTTTCCGGTTCCGTTGGATTCGTTCTGGCGGCTGCGGGAAGCGCTATCGGTCTGGGGAACCTCTGGAGATTCCCATACCTTGCCGCCAAGGACGGCGGAGGCCTCTTCCTGGTCGTCTATCTGATCCTGGTCGTCACCTTCGGTTACACACTGCTGATGAGTGAGGTCGGTATCGGACGTAAGACCAAGCAGAGCTCCCTGACCGCCTACGGGATCCTGGGAGGGAAGAAATGGAACTGGCTGGGCTATATCTCGGCCATCGTCCCCTTCTTCATCCTGCCCTACTATGCCGTCATCGGCGGATGGGTCACCAAGTACGCGACCGTATTCATCACAGGTCACGGAGTGGATGCCGCGGACGACGCCTTCTTCGGCGGATTCATCACCAGCGGGGCCCAGCCCATCATATTCAACCTGCTCTTCCTGGGGGCGACCGTATTCATCATCTACCAGGGAGTCAACAAGGGCATCGAGAATATGTCCAAGGTGATCATGCCCATCCTTCTGGTCATGATCCTGGGCATCTCCATTTTCGCGGTCCTGCTGCCGGGAGGCGAAGAAACCGGCGGCCGCAGCGGTCTGGACGGATTCCTAGTATTCCTGATCCCCGACTTCACGGGCATGACCTTCCGCGGATTCTGCTATGTGGTCATGGACGCTATGGGACAGCTCTTCTACAGTATCAGCGTCGCCATGGGTATCATGGTCACCTACGCCTCCTATTTCAAGGATGAGGAGAACCTGGTCAAGAGCGTCAACCGGATCGAATTCTTCGATACCCTGGTCGCTTTCCTGGCCGGCGTCATGATCATCCCGGTCGTATTCGTCTTCATGGGTAAGGAAGGCATGAGCTCGGCAGGCCCGGGACTCATGTTCGTCGCCATCCCGAAGGCATTCGCGGCTATGGGCAAGATGGGGACCGTCATCGGTATCGTCTTCTTCCTGATGGTCATCATGGCAGCCCTGACCAGCTGCATGTCCATCCTGGAGGCTGTCGTAGCCGGATTGATGGATAAGTTCGGATGGAGCCGGAAGAAGGCGACCCTGATCGAGGGCACCATCGCGGCGGTACTGGGCATCATCGTCTGCCTGGGCTACAACGTGTTCTACTTCGAATATACTCTGCCCAACGGCACAGTTGGTCAGATCCTGGATATCTTTGACTATATGACCAACAATGTCCTGATGCCGGTACTGGCCATCGGCACATGTCTGCTGATCGGATGGGCAGTCAAGCCCAAGACCATCATCGAAGAGGCGACCAAGAACGGAGAGAGATTCGGCCGTCAGACCCTCTATATCGTCATGGTCAAATTCGTTACCCCGATCCTGCTGGCCTTCCTGCTGCTGAGCGCCTTCGGGCTGATCTAAGCAAAGGCTGGACAGGTCTGAGCAAAGGCTGGACAAAGGCTGAGAGGAGGCTTTTGAAATGGCGATCGATAAAGTCAGAGAATACTTCAGACAATTTGGTATGGAAGACCGGATCATGGAATTCGATGTTTCCAGCGCGACAGTGGAACTGGCGGCCCAGGCTGTGGGCACCCAGCCCGAGAGGATCTGCAAGACCCTGTCCTTCCTGAAACCGGAAGGCGGCTGCATCCTGATCCAGGCGGCCGGAGACGCCCGCATCGACAACCGCAAGTTCAAGGATCAGTTCCATACCAAAGCCAAGATGCTGAAGGCTGAGGAGGTCATCGAGTACACCGGACATGCCATCGGCGGCGTCTGCGCCTTCGGGATCGACCGGGAGGATGTGGATGTCTACTGCGACGATTCCATGAAGCGGTTCGAGACCATGTTCCCGGCTTGCGGTTCCAGCAACAGCGCCATCGAGCTGACCCTCGATGAACTGGAGAAATACTCGAAGGCCAAAGGCTGGATAGACGTTTGTAAATTACCCGAAAGGGAAGGAGAATAAAGTATGTGTATAGCGATCCCTGGACGGGTGACAGAAGTGAATGGCGATATGGCCAATGTGGACTTCAACGGCAATCAGGTGAAGGTCAACATCGGTCTGGTGGAGCCTGCGGTAGGCCAGTATGTGCTGGTGCACGCCGGCTGCGCCATCGAAGTCATGGAAAAGGATAAGGCGCAGGAGATCATCGACCTGTTCGCTGATATAGAAGAACTGGAAGGGCTGCAGTAGGGATGGAGATCAGAGAGATCATCGATTATCTGAAGAATTACGACGGCCGTCCCCTGAAGCTGATGGAAGTCTGCGGGACCCATACGGCGGCCATCTTCAAGAACGGGATCAGGGACCTGATCTCACCCAAGATCAAGCTGATCTCGGGACCGGGCTGCCCGGTCTGCGTGACGCCCACGGCCTATATCGACGCCTGCGTGGACTTCGCCAAGGACGCGGACCACGAGCTGCTGACCTTCGGCGATATGATGAAGGTACCGGGAACAGGCGGCAGCCTGTCCGACAATAAGAGCCAGGTCAACGTGACCGTGATGTATTCCCCCTTCGAGGCCATCGAGAAGGCCAAGGCGGATCCGGACAAAGTGATCGGAGTGGCAGCGGTCGGCTTTGAGACCACCGTGCCGGCCTACGGCCTCATGCTGAGGGAAGCCAGGAAGCAGGGCATTGAGAACATCCGGCTGATCACGGCCCTGAAGACGGTCCTCCCGGCTTTGGAATGGATCTGCGAGAACCAGTCCGATGTGGACGGATTCATCTGCCCCGGTCACGTCAGCGTGATCACGGGCGTTCACGTATACGATGAAATGGCGGCTAAATACGGCAAGCCTTTCGTCGTCGCCGGATTTGAGGCGGAGCATATCCTGGCCTGCGTTTACCGGATCGTCCGCCAGATCCAGGCCGGAGAAAACCAGACGGAGAACCTCTACCGCAACGCGGTCAGAGATGACGGCAATGCCAGGGCCCTGGAAGTGATCAGGGAGGTATTCGAGACCGGATCCGCTACCTGGCGGGGCCTTGGAGAGATCCCCGATTCAGGACTCTACCTGCGGGGAGAATACGCTGCCTATGACGGGGGAAGCCGGGGGCTTTCCGAAGACATGGAGCTGCCTGCGGCCTGCCGCTGCGGCGATGTGATCGTGGGCAGGATCAATCCGGACCAGTGTCCTATGTTCGGCAAGGGCTGCAGTCCGATGGATCCCTACGGACCATGTATGGTCTCCGCGGAAGGATCCTGCGGGATCTGGTACAGGAACGTTCATTAAATGACGGCAGCGCCGGACAGGAAAGGTAAGACATACAGATGAAGATAACGATGGCGCACGGCAGCGGCGGACAGTCCTCCGCCCAGCTGATGAGCGATATTTTTGGAAAATATTTTAATAACGAGATCCTGGGACGGATGGAGGACGCGGCAGTGCTGGAAGTCGGCGGGGCCGGAGCATCCGCAGAGGCCGGAGCATCTGAAGCGGCCCCAGGGCCGGCCAGGATCGCCTGCAGCACTGACTCCTTCGTGGTAACGCCCCTGGAGTTCAAAGGCGGAGACATCGGCAAGCTCTGCGTGTGCGGGACGGTCAACGACCTGCTCATGATGGGCGCTGTTCCCAAATACCTGACCTGCGGATTCATCCTGGAGGAGGGCCTTGATATCGACATTCTGGACCGGCTGGTCGCCTCGATGGCGAAGCAGGCGGAGGAAGCCGGGGTGAAGATCGTCGCGGGTGACACGAAAGTCGTGGAAGGCAAGGGCGGTCTCTACATCAACACTACCGGCATCGGCGAGATCCCGGCGGGAAGAGATGTGAGCAGTTCCAACGCAAAGGCTGGAGACGCGATCATTGTCAGCGGCAATCTGGGCGACCACCACGCCTGCATCCTGAGCCACCGGATGGAGATCGAAAACGACATCAGAAGCGACTGCGCCGCTCTGGGCGATGTGGTCGGCGCCCTGTTCGAGGCAGGCATCCACGTGCACACCATGCGGGATGTGACCAGGGGAGGCCTGGGCACGGTCATCAACGAGATCGCCGGCAGCAGCGGAGTGCGGGTCGAGCTTGAGGAGGAAGCGATCCCGGTCCATGAGGACGTGCGGGGATTCGCGGATATCCTGGGACTGGATCCCCTCTACATGGGAAATGAAGGAAAGATGATCGCCGTAGTTCCGGCGGAGGAAGCGGAAGCTGCCCTGGCAGCCATGCGGAGCACGGAGCACGGAAAGGACGCGGCCCTGATCGGGACCATATCGGAAGGGGCGGGAGCATTCCTGCGGACCCGGCTTGGAGCGACCAGGAGGTTCGATGTCCTCTACGGCGAGGGCCTGCCCAGGATCTGCTGACCCGGGGCCCTGAGGATAAAATGATAAATATTTGTTTTGCATAAAGAAAGGCGGAAACCAATATGAACATGGTATGTTTGGACATGGAAGGCGTCCTGGTCCCTGAGATTTGGATCAACTTCGCAGAAAAGGCCGGGATCCCGGAGCTCAAGAGAACCACCAGGGATGAGCCGGACTACAACAAGCTGATGAAGTACCGGCTGGATATCCTCCGGGACCACAAACTGGGGATCAAGGACATCCAGGATGTCATCGCCCAGATCGACCCGCTTCCGGGCGCGGTAGAGTTTCTGGACGAGCTGAGGACTTTGACACAGGTCGTGGTCATCAGTGACACATTCGAGCAGTTCGCCAAGCCGCTGATGAAGAAGCTGCACTGGCCCATGCTGATGTGCAACTCTCTGGAGATCGGCGATGACGGCATGATCATCACCCACAAGATGCGTGTTCAGCCCTCCAAGCTGACTACGGTCAGAGCACTGCAGACCATCGGCTACGATACGATCGCGGCCGGCGACAGCCACAACGACCTGGGCATGATCCTGGCAAGCAAGCACGGATTCCTGTTCAAGAGCACAGACGCCATCAAGGCGGAGCATCCGGAGCTTCCGGCATATGAGGATTTCCCGGAATTCCTGGCAGCCATCAAGGAAGTGCTGTAGTTTCATTGACCCGAAAGGATTCGCAAAAAAAGGGACTTGTCAATAGTGACAGGGCCCTTTTTCTCTGTTTTTGCTACGGTTTACTCCTCTGCCTGGTATTCTTCCATAATGGCCGCGGAGGCGCTGCAGCCCAGGCGGTCTGCCCCGGCTTCGATCATGGCCCTGGCGTCGGCCAGGCTGCGGATGCCGCCGGAGGCTTTGATCTGCAGGGCGTCGCCAACGGTCTTTTTCATCAGCTCCACGTGATGGACCGTGGCTCCTCCGGTGGAAAAGCCAGTGGATGTTTTCACGAAATCGGCCTCGGCCTTTTTTGCCATCTGGCAGGCCAGGGTGATCTCATCGTCGGTGAGCAGGCAGGTCTCCAGGATGACCTTGAGCAGGACCGGCCCGCCGCCTTTGGCTTTGGCTTCATGGCAGAGCTGGGCCAGAAGATAGATCTCATAGCGGACGTAGTCCCACCGTCCGTCTTTCACGGCGCCGATGTTGATGACCATGTCGATCTCATCGGCCCCGTCGGCGATGGCGATCCTGGCCTCTGCAGCCTTTGCTTCGCTGGTGGAGGCGCCGAGAGGGAAGCCGACGACGGTCGCGACTTTCACATCCGTTTCCTGCAGGTATTCCGCGGCGGCGCTGACGAAGCCGCCATTGACGCAGACCGCGGCGAACTGATAGCGGGCAGCTTCGCTGAGCACTTTCATGACCTGGACCTCGGTGGCGTCGGCTTTCAGAAGAGTATGATCAAAATACTGATTGAATGGTTTCATTTGGGACCTCCGCTGAGATATAATAGTAGTTAGACTTGGGTAGTACATTTGTACTACCTGGCCGCTCAGACAGTATCAGTATAGCATAGAAATCACAGGAGGGAAAATGAGCCTGCCGAAAATAGAAGAGATCATAGTTGTCGAAGGTCGGGATGATACGGCGGCGATCCGCCAGGCTGTGGACGCGGTGACCATCGAGACCCACGGCTTCGGGATCCGGGAGGAGACCTGGCAGCTGATCGAAAAAGCCTACCAGACCAAGGGCATCATCGTATTCACCGATCCGGACACAGCCGGGGAGCAGATCCGCCGCAGGATCATGAAGCGCTTTCCCGGAGCCAGGGAAGCCTTCCTCGATCAGGAGAGAGCTACAAAGGCTGGCGACATCGGGATCGAGAACGCCTCGCCCCAGGCAATCCGGGAAGCCCTGTCCAAGGCCCACGGGGCCGGGAAGCAGGGGGCAGGCGCCGCGGCGGAGCATCCGGAGCATGGGAAATGCCCGGAGCACGGAGGCGGCCCGGCCGGACCGGAGCACGGGAGCAGCCTGCCGGAATCCTTCACCGCGTCCGACCTCTTCTCCTGGGGCCTGGACGGGATGCCGGGAGCATCGAAGAGGCGGCAGGCCCTGGGACGGGAGCTTGGGATCGGCCAGGCGACCGCCAAGACCTTCCTGCAGCGGCTGAACCGGTTCGGGATCTCCAGGACAGAGATCGAAGCTGCCCTGGAGAAAGTGGTCCGCGAAAAGTCCGATAAGTAGTGATTGCGAATTACCTATTAAAGTGCTATGATTTAGCATAAGAACAGGAAAGAAGGTAATGCCTTATGAAGATCCCATCCCTTTATAAGCAGAAGAAACCGGTCTTTTCTCTGGAGATATTTCCTCCCAAGAGAAAGACCAATCTGGAATCGATCTACGAAACAGTGGCCCGGCTGGCCGAGTGCGAGCCGGATTTCATCAGCGTGACCTACGGAGCGGGCGGCAATATCGCCGATAACTCCACCTGTGAGATCGCGTCCAACATCAAGAAAAATTACGGGATCGAAGCGGTGGCCCACCTGACCTGCGTCAACTCGACCAGAGAGGACGTGCAGGAGATGATCGCCAGGTTCCAGGACGCGGACATCGAGAACGTGATGGCTCTGCGGGGGGATATCGTGCCCGGGGAGGACATCAAGAGGGAATTCGCCCATGCCAATGAACTGGCCATCGAGATCCAGCGAAAGTGCAATGACCGTCTGGAGATCCTGGGAGCCTGCTATCCGGAGGGCCATTATCAGAGCGAGACCCTGGACAGCGACATCCAGAATCTGAAGTATAAGATCGGCGCAGGGGTCAGAGTCCTGATCACCCAGCTTTTCTTCGATAATAACGCCTTCTACGAGTTCCTGGATCTTGCCCGCAGCGCCGGGATCACGGTTCCGATCTCTGCCGGCATCATGCCGATCGTGAGGGCGAGCCAGATCGAAAAGACAGTCCAGCTGTCCGGAGCCAGCCTGCCCCATGAGTTTACGGCCATGATCAGCAAGTATGAATTCGACCCGAAGGGCCTCTATGAAGCGGGCACAGACTACGCCATCCGGCAGATCCGCGACCTGATCGACCATGGGGTCGACGGGATCCATCTCTATACGATGAACGATCCCAATGTGGCCATCCGGGTCTGGGAAGGGATCCGGGACCTGCTGCCACAGG
>CAMOZS010000050.1 GCA_946631075.1 uncultured Bacillota bacterium
CCTTCTCTGTGCTCAGCTTGCCGTCCTTATCCAGGTACTTGCCGTCCTCGTTCTGGACGGTGAACTTCAGGGCTCCTTCGAACTCAGCCTCGGTGATGTTATCGCCGTCGACTGTCTTCTCAATGACCAGGTTACCCTTCTGAGTCGCATTGCGGAATACGATCTGTTCTGCCGTCTTATCCGCTTCTGCTGTAAGATTTCCTTTGCCGTCATCCTTTACTGTTACGCAAACGATATGGGAAGCATCATCATAATCGATTCCCTTGGCATTGGTATTCTTTTCAACGATCTTGTAGTAGTGTTTGGTCCCCTGGGGATCGGTTCCTGCATCGGTCGCTGTATACTCGATCTTGCTGAATGTGACCTTACCCTGGGCATCGTTGGCCTTGGTCTCTGTATAGACCGTCTCACCTTCCGCCGGAGTGATCGCCGTTCCTTTTTCATCGGCCACTTCCGTCAGTGTGAACTCGAAAGCTCCTTCTTCCGGCGCCTTGCCATCCAGCAGCTTGCTGGCGCCAAGCTCTACCTCAGCCTTTGCGTCATAGTGGTTAAAGACTCTGCCGAAGGTGTACTCTTCACCGGCGACATCGATGTCACGAACGTTATTATCCGTCTTTCCGGACGCCATGTCTTCTGCACTAAGATATCTGTAGTAAGTCATCGTGAAGACGATCTTGTCCTCTACGACTTCCGCGTGGAGTTTGATGTTGATCTGGCCGTCCCAGTTCTTCACGCCCTCCTTCGTTTCTCCCGCGTCCTTCTCTTTGATCACATAGTAGAAATCGCCGTTGGGCTGCGCGGCTATCATGCTCTCAGTGTACTGGATCGCATTGAAGTCAACGGTTGCCAGATTAGTGTTCTGTACCGTCTGCAGAGGATCGCCGGTCACGTTGAAGCTGCTGTCTGCCGCGTACAGAGAGAAGTCAAAGTTCCTGCCGCCGAGGCCCATCTCCTTGCCGGAGGCGTCTTTCATTCCTTTATATGTGGTGAAACGCAGGTTTCTTGATACGTCGGCCATCGACTGTGGGGTGTAATGACGATCCCTGTAGACAAAATGGAACTCGCAGCCGTCGGTCGTTACCTTACCTCCGCTGACGATCCAGCCCGCGCTGGTTCCCCTCACATCGACATCGCCCTTCGGGACCAGGAAAACACCTGCACATGTATCCATGGTGACCTTAGTCGCGTTAGGGATATTCCAGATCACCTTCTGGGCGATCTGTTCATCGATACGGTCGTTGATCGGTGAATTCTGTCCGCTCGGACTGAAGGTCGAAAACCTGTCGTCCTTAGTATTCTTATCCTCGTCGGGTAACGTGACGATCATCTTCTTCAGTTCCACAGGTTTTGAACCCAGAACATTGATGACGATGACCTGATCCGGTTTCTTGTGGAGATGCAGGGAAGTCTGCATGCCGATCACCGTCCGGATCATCGAGTAATCCGGGGAATCCGGAACGTTGAGGTAGATGACCGCGTCATCCGCGTACTTTGTCGTGTCGACAACCAGCTGGTTCTGGTCGGTCACGACATCGTTGGTCAGATCGATGGTGGTCGCGTGACTTGCCATCAGCTGTGACTTGGAGTCCGCGCCATCTATCATCGACTGAACATTATTCTTAATCGTATTCTCTTCTTCGTATATCAGATTGACTTTATCTTTTCCGCCGCCATCGATCTGGACATAATCGTTAACGGAATTCTCGTAGGATTTAGGCAGGTACACATCGTACTGCACTTCCTGTCCCTGGTATGTGTTCGTTCCGAACCGCAGCTTATTCAGCGCGATCTCTCCGATCTGATAAGGAACGTTCCATGTTCCTGCCAGGTCAGGTTCACCGTTGATCTGCCCCGAGTTCTTGAACGTCTTTACCGCGAAGTTGGTCTGCTGGTGGTTCTTCTGATCATAGGTATCCGCAACGATCCCGTATTCTACCGCACGTCCCAGGGCCAGCTTGAAGTTGACCTGAGAGTTGGTCTGGTCTGCCAACCCGTATTTCTCCGGGTTCGATTCGAACGAAATGATCGAGAAGTTATCCAGTGCAAAGGCTGCGCTCTCCTTTTTCCCCACAGCAATATCAGCATCGACTGTTTCTACGACAATGTCTGATGCCTTGATCTTGGTTGCTTCTGCTGTGGAATCAAAAGAATCTCTCACCTTTTCCTTCAGAGGAAGGTGCAGGATCTGTACATCGTCTTTTGACGATGCGTTCAAAGAGCCGCTCAACTGGTCATCCTTGAACCGGATGCTGACCTCTACATCCCCTGACGCCGGCTGGATCTCTTCGGATCCTTCCATGAAGGCGATATCATAGAGGAGCGTGTTCTCGCCGGTGCAGACCCCGGCCTGTCCGGCCTTCGCGTTAAGGGCCGCCATGTAGGCGTCATAATTGTAGCCCTCTGTTTCAGGCCCTACCGGCGTTACCAGCAGCTCCGCATCATCCGGAATGGCGGACGCTTCGCTGAGCACGGCCGTCACTTCGATCTGGCCGTCGCTGTAGTGATATTCCGTTCTTTCCGCGGAAGCTTTCTCTTCAGCAGGCTCACTCTTCTCCGCTTTCTCTGCGGGAACAGTGACTTCCGTTTCCTTCGTCTGATCCTGGGCTTCCGGTTCCTTGACGGAATCTTCCGTTATCGAATCTCCTGCTTTTTCAACTTGCTCTTCGCTCTGCACGGCCGGGGCAGCGGTCTCATCTGCCGGCACTTCATGCGCAAACGAAAAAGCGCTTCCGGTCCCTTGGATCATCGCCAATGCCAAAAGGATCGCGATGACCTTCCTGACTGTCCATTTCATAATACGTCTCCTTCGAATACGGTATTAAGTTTCAGATCGGTTCAGGGGAACGAAACATGCGAAATCGATTTCGCTATGCTCATTAAAAAAACCCCCCTACACACCATAATCATCCTAACAAAAAGACAGAGGTGATTCAAACCTCTGTCACAAAACTCCTTTTTCAGGCACGAATGTTACTCAGCCCGGACGAGCCGGAGGTCCCGGCCGTCATCAGAAGTACTCTTTATCGCTGTCCCGGAAATACCCCTTGTCGCTTCCGGAGCTTTTGCTCCCGGAGCTTCCTCCTCCGGATTTTTTCTTCGATGAGCCTGAGGATCCGCCGGACCCGCCGTAGTTATAGTAGGTCTGGACCGGCGCCGGAGGATCGGTGACCTTGACCGAAACTTCCTTCCTGCAGCCGCCGGCTTCCGCAACCAGAGTCGTCTGCCCCGCGGCCACAGCAGTGACCCGGCCTTTCTTACTGACCTTTGCCACCGAAGTGTCCTCGACCGTCCAGCGGATCTTCTCATCGGCGAACCTCTCCGGTTTCAGCTCTGGCTTCAGGGTCTTCTCGTCCCCTGTCTCAAGTTCGATGGGATCCCCCAGGTCCTCAATAGCCGTCACCTTCGGCACCACCTTGACCTCCACCGACCGGCTGTACTCGTCCGCCGCCATGGTCAGGACCCCGGACCCTACCGCCTCCGCAGTGATCCGGCCCTTTTCATCCACCCGGAACACAGCTTCATCCGATGAGGTGAACGTGATGGGCTCGTCAGCGAACCGGTCCGGAAGGATCTTATAGTCCGGCTGCATGCTTTCCCCGATGTAGATCCTGTTCTTCGCCTCGATCCCTTCGATGGATTCGATCTCATGGGGGATCACCGCGTAGATGACCGCTCCGCAGGCAAGCAGGATCCCGGCGACGACCGCTATGATCCGCCAGATGGGGCGCCTGCGCTCCGCTGCTTCTTCTGCAAAAGCAGGCCGGTCCCCAGGCTCGCCGGCCCCGGTCTCTCCGGCCGCCGATGCGGCAACCCGGGCCGCGCCAGCCTTTGCATCAGCCAGCCCAAGGCTCTCGCCCCGCTGCAGCCGCTCAAGGTCTTCCCGCATCTGGCCGGCATCCTGGTAACGGTCCCCGGGATCATAGGCGCAGGCTTTGACCACGATCCGCTTCAGGTCCTCCGAACCGTGGGCCGGAAGGGGGATCTCATGGCGGACGATCCTCTTGGCGAAGGCCTGCTCGGCATCATCATGGGAAATGACGGCCGGCGCCGGAGGCATGAAAAGATTCCTCCCGTCGTTCAGGCACTGGTAGAGCACCATCCCGAGGGAATAGATATCCGCGGTCCCGTCGTAGTGTTCGCCCCGGTAGACCTCCGGGGCCATGTAGGTATAGGTTCCCTTTCGGGAGAGGAAAGTCTGGGTCGTCTCGGTGATCTTGGCTATGCCGAAGTCTCCCAGCTTGTAATCGCCGCTGGGCGCGACGAAGATATTGGCCGGTTTGATATCCCGGTGGATGATCCCGTACTGGCGGCACAGCTCCAGGCCCTCGCAGAGGTCCGCGCCCATCTTCAGGATCTCCGTCTCGGTCATCTGGCGGCCCTGATAGTATTCGTGCAGGGGGGTCAGAAGCTCCACCCGCAGGAGGATGTCCCAGCCGGGATCGTCCCTGTGAGCGATGATCTGATGGTCCTCGTAGCTGACGATGTGGCTGTTGCCCTTGAGCCTGGTCATACAGCGGAATTCGTTGGCCACATTGTCCGTGATCTTCCGGTAGTAATCCTTCAGCTCCTCCTCGGAGACGCCGCTGAAGAGGACCGACTTGATCTCGTCCTCGCCGCCGGCCGGGATGGTGATCGCCTTCAGGGCCGACCGGATGGTGACCCCGAACTCATCGGTACGCTCGATCTCATATACCTTTCCCGCGGCGCCGGAACCGATCTCTTTCGTGATATGCCAGGAGCCGAAAAGCGGCTCATACATGCGGTAGTCCCTGTCCATAGCTAGCGGATCTTCACCTTCCTTACCTTGGAAAAGTCGCTGTAATAGGTCCTGCTGCCCACCCTGGTATAGGCGCGCAGCTTGTACTTATAGGTCTTTCCTTTCGTCAGGCCACGGTGGGTGACCGACTTGACCTTCGAGGATTCCGTCAGGACGCGGGTAAACTTCTTGCTGCCCGGGAACTTGACATAGAGCTGATAGCCCCTGGCCCCGGGGACCCTGTTCCAGGACAGCTTCACCTTCCTGCTGCCCTTTTTAGCCTTGAGGGCCGGCGCCTTCAGCCTGGCTTTGACCGTGACCGTCCGGACCGCTTTGGCAAAACCGCCGGATGCCCTGGCAGTCACCGTGATCCTGACCGTCCCCGGCCGCAGGATCCGGACCACTCCCTTGGTGGAAACGGTCGCGATGTCTTCATTGCCGCTTTCATAAGACAGATCAGTCTTCGCCTTCTGGGCCAGAGAGAAACCGGCGCAGCCGAGATTTTTCTCGAATCCCGCCGGACCGGTAATGGTCTGGGGCTGGAACATGGGCTCTTCATCGATATCCTTAAAGACATATTCATCAGCATGGTCGCTGACATATTGATAAGCATAGGTAAATTCCCCGTCCTCTCCCCGGGTATGGCCGTAGATGACCGCGTAGGGACCCATCATAGGCCCGTCCAGAGATCCATATACGATCTCCTTCACCGAGTCCGGCACATAGACCGCCTTCAGGGACTCGCATCCGGTGCAGACATTGGTCCCGATCTTCTCCAGGCCTTCGGGGAAGACAAGATACTCCAGACTTTGGGCGTAGGCAAAACCCCATCCCCTGATCTCCCGCAGGGTCCCGGGCAGTTCGATCTCCTTGAGTTTGCTGATCATAAAAGCGCTGTCCCCGATGGCCGTCACGCCTTCCGGCACACGGTAAGCGTCTCCCGGCCGGACCGGAGGACAGAAGAGAAGGACCGACCCGTCTTCAGAGAAGAGGGCTCCGTCCGCCGATTCCAGATTCGGATTGTCTTCCGCCACCGTCACACTTTCCAGGGCGCTGCAGCGGGAAAAATTGCTGCCGCCGATGTATGAAAGCATGTTCAGATCCATCGACCTGAGTCTGGGGCAGGCCCAGAAGCTGTCCCAGTAGCTGCTGATCCCTGAGGACAGGGTGACTTCCTCAAGTTCCTGGGTACGGCTGAAAGCTCTGGACCACAGGGTGGTCACCGTCTCCGGGATCACATAGGATCTTCCCGGGCGGAGGGGCGGATAGAGAATGAGGGCGGTCATGTCTCTGCTGAAGAGGATGCCGTCCGATACGGTGAAGGCCGGGTTGTCCTCCGCGACTTCGATCGTCTCAAGGGACAAGGTCTCGCCCAGCCGGGTCCAGCCTCCGTAGGTCTCGCCCATATCCTCCACCTGGTTCAGGTCGATAGACTGAAGGGCGGAGCATTTGTAGAAGGCGGAGTCCGGCAGGCTCACCACCCCGTCCGGAAGGCTCACCCTTGTGATCGAGCAGTTTTCCTGGAAGGCGTCAGCCTCGATGGCGCTGACCGGGATCCCCTCGATGGCCTCCGGAATATCAACTTCATAGTATTTCTCCTGGCTCTCGCAGCCGGTGATGACAGCTGTCTCCCCGTCTGTCCGGGCGGTCAGTGTCACCCCGTCCTCCTGCCAGGTCAGCTCCCGGCTGTCTTCTGCAAAGGCTGGGGCCTGCAGTCCGGAAAACACGGCCATGCCCAGAAGGCACGCCAGAATAATAACATATATCGGATGGAATTTAACGTCCTGGATCATCGATCGTCTCCGCTTCCCTTTTTGCTGCTCAATTAACTGTATGGGAATATCTGTCCCCTTTTTTTGTACTCCTCCTGAAGGTCTCTGCGCAGATTCAGCATTTCCTGAACCGCCGCCTGCTTCTGTTCACCGGTCAGTTCCGGTCCCCCGTCTTCTTCGAAGCAGGTTTGCTTGTAGGCTTTCTGCAGGGGCCGCTTCTGCTCCCACGCAGCCAGCATTTCGATCAGTTCGCCCTCTTCCTCTTTTTCTCTCAGAGGCGCGTAGCCCATCAGGTCGAGATACCGATCGATCTGGGCCCGGGTCATCCCCAGGGCCAGGCAAAGGCTGATGTGGGTCTTCCGGTTCTTGGGGATCGATTTGAAGGTGACCTTGCGGACCGGTTTCCTCCGGTCCATGGTGTGTACCGTCTCACTGTCACCGGAAAGAAAGTTGATCATGCTGTCGTCCAGGTAGCCCCGCAGGGAATTGAGGGATTTGCCGCCGGATCCATCGCTGCCCGGTTCCAGTATACAGGCCAGCTGCCGGTCCAGCATCCTCCGCGGCTTGGAATAGGCCGTCTTGAAGGAATCCATGTGGTCGATGATGAACTGGCGCAGTCCCCTGAAGGCATCATCATAGCTGATCTTCTCAAGCTCCATCTCCAGATCGGAGGTGTCGATGCTCCCCAGCGTGATCTCATCCCACAGCTGGGTATATATGGCCAGAGCCGCCTCCTGGCAGTCTTCGAACTTCCTGAAATAGTTGGTCCTTCCCTCTTCCTTTTCGTTCAGACCGATCAGATAGATCCAGATCAGATCCTCGGTCACGTCCTTCACATAGAGGCTGCGATGGCTGCTGTACTCCCGGATCCATCGGTCGATGGTTTCCAAAGGCTGGCGCAGGGCCATTCCGATCCCGATGAACCGCCTTCTCTTCTTGGGGACCTTGGCGTAAAAAACGGTCTCCCTGCCGTTATATGGCGCGCCGACATAATCTGCGATATATTCCAGATCGACGTTCTGCTCTCTGATCAACTCATCCAGCGTTGCCCGCCACTGTCTGTCACGGTGTAGATTCGACATTTTCTCTGTCTCTTTCCGGAGGGCTTCCTTTTCTGCTTATAATAATGAAAACGGACACATTATTATACCATCAGGACAGAGTAACAGTTTCAAAAAATAACTGCCGGCCCTCTCCCGCGCCGCCTTAATCCTTCAGGATCTTGCGCATGCGGACACATTCAAAAGGCCCGCTGCGGAAGACTGTATCATCGATCTGCTCATAATCCATCTTCTCGTAGAAACCGACCGCGACGGTCCGGGCGTCCAGCAGGATCTCTTCATAGCCAAGCTCCCGGATCCAGTCCTCCGCTTCCTCTACGGCCCGGCGGCCGTATTCCATGCCCCGGTATTCCGGCATGACCACCATCCGGCCGATGTGGGCGCTGCGTCCATCCTGCCCGTATATGCGGCAGGTCGCGAAGGGGTAGCCGTCATCCAGCAAAACGATATGTCTTCCGCCATCACAGTCCAGATCATCCACTTCCATCCTCAGGGGAATGTGGTACTTCCGGTTCATGGCCTCGATGCGGACCGAATATGCGCCGGCCCTCTGCCATTCCTCCTCGGCCCGCAGGACCTCGATCTTTCCTGCCGGAAGGTCTCCGGCCGGCTGTACAGCATCCGCCTTCTCCGCAGGAGAGTCTACGGCCATCTCGATGACCTTCATTTCCTCTCCCCGGATGGTATAGGATTCGGTCGCCCCGGTCGGAAGGAATCCGATCCCCCTGTAGCATGCAAAGGCTGGGGCGTTCTTTTCGTACACGCCCAGGGAAACTCTCTCCGCTTTGTAGATATCAAAGGCGTAGGACAGGGCCTGGCTGAGCATGGCCTTGCCGATCCCCTGCCCCTGCCGGGCAGGATCCACGAGGACGAATCCGAACCTGAGCCTGTCCAGCTTTTGCTCGGGATTCCGGACGGTGAAAAAGCCGACCACTTCCGGTCCGTCCAGTGCGGTGAACCGGCTGTAGTCCGCTGTTTTTCTGAATTTCTCTTCGGTCAGCGGGTATTCTCCCAGCCAGCCGAAGGACCATTGATAAAAGGTGTCCTCATTCAGGTCCCAGCTGAGGATGGTCTCCTCGTCGGAATTCCTGTAGGGTCTGATCCGTATCATATATACCTCCCTGGCCCGACTTGTTTATTCGACCAGATTCTTGAGATAACGTTTGATATCGTCCGTGTGCTCCATGATGTGGAACTCTTCTCCGGTCCTGTCCTCATAGAGCTCCGAGAGGCTGCGGCCCTGGTCCATGGGATCGAAGTCCACATTCCCGGAAGGTACCTTCCAGGGGTTATCGTCCGGCAGGATGGCGTGGGCGATATTGTGCTGCTTCCATTCGTAGACCATGTCCTTGGGGGTGCGGAAGGATTCATAGTCGCTTCCGTGGACAGGATGTTCATCGATCAGGGCCTGGCAGATCTTCTTCATGGCCCGGCCGCTGGTGATCTTGTAGGAATCGTACACGCACCAGTTGTCCTCGGTGTAGATGGCGGTGTAGTCTTCCCCCTTATATGTAAATAGATAATAGTAGCCGCTTCCGTAGATGTCTCTCAGGTTGAGATCGTCGTCTTCGGTCTGCCCTTCCTCCTGGGCCTCCTCCGACTGCTGATCCTGCTGGCCATCTTCCGTCAGATCTGTATCGCCCCCGGCGCAGCCGGCAAACATGAACAGAAGCAGGACTGCTGTGATTATAGTGATTGTTATCTTTATTTTCTTCAACTTTTCTCTCCTCCGAGGATTTCCACATCCTCCAGAAAACGGTGCAGGCCGGACGGAGCATCGGCGATGTTGTCCAGGTTGGTGTCACCCAGCTCCACCAGCTTGTTGGTGCCGTGATAGTCGCTGCCGGCGGTGATATACAGGCTGTATTTGTCTGCCAGACCCAGGATCTCCTCCTGCATCCGGGCGGTAAAGCCGGAGTAATAGGCTTCGACTCCGGCCAGGCCGAATTCCATCAGATAGCGGAGCCTGTCCTCCATCTCCTGGCCCAGGATCAGGTCATCCCCGTCTCCATAGGATGGATGGGCCAGGACAGGGATCCCGCCGCTTTCCAGGATGCTCCGGATGGCTTCCTCCGCCCGGATATGCATGCTCCGGAAACGCTTCTTATCGATGAATTCTCTGATTGCCTGGGTCATATTTTCGGCGTAGCCGTGTTTGATCATCAGGTCCGCGATGTGGGGCTTGCCCGGATTGTCCCTGGCCAGAAGTTCCTGGATCTCTTCTTCGGGGAAGACGAAGCCGAATTCCTCAGTCAGGAATTCCAGCCTTGCCTGTGTCTTCTCCATACGGAGGGCATGGCCGTGTTGGACCGCCCCGTTAATGGCGGGGGCCTCCGGATCGTAGCCGTAGCCCAGGATGTGATACTTGCCTTTTTCATCCTTGCAGGAGAACTCTACTCCCCGTATGAAGGCGGGAGCATGCTCCGCCCCTGCCAGAAGGTCCGGCATCAGGCTGCCGCCCCGGATGGCGTCGTGGTCGGAAACAGCGAAAAGGTCGATGCCGGCGTCCTGAACTTTAGTGATCAGGTCCTCCGGCCGGTCTGTCCCGTCGGATATTGTGGTATGTATATGCAGGTCGAT
>CAMOZS010000051.1 GCA_946631075.1 uncultured Bacillota bacterium
AGAACCGGGAATACGCCATGAAGATGCTCATGTCCAAGCTGATCGAGCTGAAGGAGCGGGAAGAGAAGGAATCCCTGGATGAGCTCAAGGGCGACTACAACCAGATCACCTGGGGAAGCCAGATCCGGTCCTATGTTTTCCAGCCCTATACCATGGTCAAGGACCACCGGACAGGGGCGGAAGTGGGCAATGTCCAGGCGGTGATGGACGGTGATATCGACCTGTTTATCAATGAAAAGCTCAAAGCCAGAGATTGATTGAAATTTCAGTCTTTTTGATGGGCGCAAAGTGTGTTTATTTGTATACAGTATTTAAAAAAATACGACTTGTTTTGGATTTTTCATTGTGCTACTATGGATTCGGTGATGCAGATGCATCGCTTAAGTCGTTGTGTAAAAAAGGAGAATGATAAGAAATGGATGCCATAGGCCAAACTTTGGTGACGTTCTGGGAGTCAACCGGTATCGCGAACTTCGGTTATCAGAACGGTATCATGATCATTGCGGCTCTATTCTTCCTGTATCTGGCGATCAGACACGGATTTGAACCGCTGCTGCTGGTTCCGATCGCATTCGGTATGCTGCTTTCCAACCTGCCGATGACAGCGATCTTCCTCAATGACGTCGTTCATGAGGGTATTACCAACTCGAATCAATTAACGGACGCAGGTATATTCTCGATATTCTACCTGCTGAAACCAGTCCTGCCGTCACTGATATTCCTCGGTGTCGGCGCCATGACCGACTTCGGTCCGCTGATCGCGAACCCCAAGTCACTGCTCATGGGAGCGGCAGCTCAGCTGGGTATCTTCTTCGCATTCTTCTCGGCGATCGCGCTGGGATTCACTGCTCAGGAAGCCGGTTCCATCGGTATCATCGGTGGTGCTGACGGCCCGACAGCGATCTACCTGACCGGTAAGCTGGCAGACCATCTGCTTGGACCGATCGCAGTCGCCGCATACTCATACATGGCTCTGGTGCCGGTCATCCAGCCGCCGATCATGAAGCTGCTGACGACCAAGCACGAGCGTGAGATCAAGATGGAACAGCTGCGTGTGGTATCACAGCGTGAGAAGATCCTCTTCCCGATCGCTGTTACCATCGTTATCGCTCTGCTCCTGCCTTCCGTCGCGCCGCTGATCGGTATGCTGATGATGGGCAACCTGTTCAAGGAGTGCGGACGTACGGCCAGACTGTCTGACACATCGTCCAACGCCCTGTCCAACATCCTGGTCATCCTGCTGGGCACCTGCGTAGGCGCCTCCGCGACCGGCGAGACATTCATCACCTGGGCAACGATCAAGATCGTCATCCTCGGCGTCCTGGCATTCTGCTTCGGTACTGCCGGCGGACTGCTGATCGCCAAGCTGATGAACGCGATCTCCAAGAGCCCGATCAACCCGCTTATCGGATCGGCAGGTGTATCCGCCGTACCGATGGCAGCCCGTGTATCGCAGGTGGAGGGCCAGAAGGCCAATCCGACCAACTTCCTGCTGATGCACGCTATGGGACCCAACGTCGCAGGCGTTATCGGATCCGGTGTTGCCGCGGGCGTCATGCTCTGCATGTATGGTGGTTATTAAGAAATTCTCTAAAATCATTTTTATACACGGGAAAACCCCCTGGCCGGGCGCGGTCAGGGGGTTTTCCTGTGGTATCGGTATATAGTTCTTTGTTCGGCGGGCCGGGCGCCCCGTTGAAGCGCCGCACAGGCCGAGGGTCCGGCTTGAAGGGCCGCATAGGCCGGGGCGCCGGCCGGCCCGCCGCGGACTGCCCTAGAGCATCTGCAGGATCTGGGCGGGATCGTCGATGATCCTGTCCGGTTCTTCCTCCGGGGCGAATCCGTCCTTGAGCTTGTCCGCCAGGGAAAGGGACCAGGAGACCAGTACCGAAGTGCAGCCGGCATTGCGGGCGCACAGGATATCAAAAAGGGTATCTCCGATCATGATGGTCTGGTCCGGCCGGGAACCGATCTTATCCAGAGCGATCAGGGCCGACTGGGGATCCGGCTTGTGGCGGGTCACATCGTCAGCGGTAACGACATAGCCGAAATATTTTTCCATGTCGAACTTGTCGATGGCTTGCATAGTCGTATGCTTCAGGCGGGAGGTGACCAGGGCCATTTTGATCTGCCTTGCGGAAAGTTCGTCCAGCAGGTCACGGATCCCGGGAAAGAGCTGGATATCGTTCAGGAAATTGTCCCGCTGGTAGCCCCGGTAGATCTCCAGCCCTTTCTCCACAGGGACTTCGGGGAAGAAATTCCGCATGGTGTATTCCAGCGGCTCGCCGAAGGTCTTCAGCAGGACATCACGGTCTTCTTCTCTTCCCGCCAGGGTCCGGAAGGTCTCCTGCCAGGACTGTATGATGACCTCGTTGGTATCCATGATGGTCCCGTCAAAGTCGAATAATACTGTATCGTTCATAGTGATCTAATGAGTCCTCCTGTCGATGATTCTATGATATTGTAATCACTTTCGCCCCTTTGCGCAAGAGAAAAAAAGCCGCACAGGCAGCGGCGGATCGCGTCTGCGCGGTGTATGCTAAACCCCTTTTAGTTGATCGCTTTGCCATCTAAATAAAGGGTATGGCCGTTGAAATCGATGTTGCTGTAATCGCTGTCGGCATCCTCCAGTGAGCTGACGTAGGAATCGCCGGTCAGGGTGATCCTGGAGTCTTCATCCAGAGTCAGGCTGACGGACTCCGCTTCGTTGTCTCCGTTGATGGTGCCTTCGTAGCTGGACCCGGTCAGTTTCATGGAAAGGCTGGAGAGCTCATCCAGGTCGATGTCCCCGGTCAGATCCTCAGCCTTTGCATTGAGGGTGACCTTGCCGCCGTTGGATCCCTCGCTGCCCCACTCGTCGGTCCCGCAGGCGCTGAGCAGGGTGTCGCTGCCGAAGTTCAGGTCGGTGTTCTCCAGGTCGATCACTGCGTCGGTGTTGGTGACGAAGAACATGGGCGCGGTCTTGTAGTAGGAGGAGTCTTTCGCGATGGAAAGGCTGGAGTTCCTGGCGGTGAAGTTGCCGGTGCCTTCGTCAGCGTCGCCGGACATGGACTGATAGATCATGACTCCCGCGATGTCGACATCGCCCCGGTTGCCCGCTCCGCTGCAGGTGAGGGTGGAGTTCTCGATGGTGGCGCTGTTCTTGCCTTCCACGACGGTGATCTGGGCTCCGTTGGCGGTACCCTTGGAGTCGGTCAGGCTGATGTCCCCTGTGGAATAAATGATGGGGGAGCCGGCTCCGTTGGTCTCCAGATCGGAGCCTGTTGCCGTGACCGTTCCCTCGCCTCGGTCGGTGGCCATTGCCGCGCAGGAGCCGCCCTGGGTCGTGATTTTCACATTGTCCGCTTCGATGGCCCCGCCGTAGGTGGCGTCCAGTCCCCGGGAGGAAGACTCGCCGCTTGTGGTGATGGTGGAATCGCTGATGGAGATCTTTGCGTTCTCGCCGGTGGCGAAGACCGCGTTGGCGCCCTTAGCGCTTGTGGTGATGGTAGCGTTGCTGATGGTCGCGGTGGAGTTTTCCTGGACCAGGAGGCCTGAGTTGACACCGGAAAAGTCGGAGCTCTCCGTGTTTGAGCTGTCGCCGCTTTCTTTGCTGATGGTCGCGCCGTCGGAGGTGAGTTTGCCTCCGCCCGTCACCAGGATAGCGTTTTGATCAGCTTCCGTAGAAGTGTACTCGTCGTTCAGGGTCTCTTCAGTGCCGTCGACGGTGGTCGCGCCCGTAGCTTCTACTGAGCTTTCCTGTCCGCCGGGACCGCCCTGCATCTGCTGATCCTGCTTCATGCCGCTTCCCGCAAAGACCTTGGTGGTCAGGGCTGCCTGGGCGGGAACGAGACATCCGGCCAGGAGCAGGGATGCGATGGCGAAGGCTGCGAGCCGCTTCCTGCTGCGGAAGGTCTCACTTATCGTTCCCCGGTTCATGTTGGACATGATCAGGTAAATGAGTACGAGGGCGAAGGGCAGGCCTTCGACTCCGAACAGGATGTACCAGCCGGCGGATATGTCAGTCAGGGATGAGCCGGACCTCTGGGGTCCGCCTTGGGGTCCGTTCTGGTTGTTCTGGTTGCCATTGAAGTCAGGCGGGGTGCCGCCGTCAGGTGGGGTATTGCCGCCCGGCATTTGCTGGCCGCTCTGCATCTGCGGAGGCTGGCCCATACCCGGGGAAGCGGTCAGAGAATTGCTCGCGCTGTATGAGGTGAATGCCATGCATCCGGCAAGCAGGCCCGCGATCACGATCATGATGATATTCTTTTTCGTCCGATTCATAATAGGTCCTTTCGGTGTTATGCCATTGGTTTTTCCTGCTTAAGCAATTATAGTCTGGCCTATTTCCGTGAATGAATTGTGAAGACCGCTGGTAGATTGCGAGAAGGGGATGGGGTAATTGTGTGCAGACTTTTTGGCTGGGCACCCAAGGGCTCCGTGTTGCAAATCTTTTGTTGCAATTCAGGAATCTGCAACACAGGAGGTCCTGACAGGGTGATCAGACCCATTTCGTTGGGCTTTTCGGGCCTGTCTGAGCCTGTTTGTTGCAGTAATTTAAAAAACAGAAAAAAATATGCAACCGGAGCCGGCAAATTAGAAACCGACGGCAAATTAGAAACCGCGCCAGCAAAAATTAAAAACCGGCTGCTTACCGCAGCCGGCCCTTACTCATCCATATTACAGCAGCGCCTGCCCGAACCCTACATCGGATTCCCGTCCTTATCGAACAGAGGCAGTTTGCCGAGCACGATGATATCATCGCGGTCGAAGGCATCGCCCTCCGCCAGGACCGCCATCTTGGCAGCGATCTGGCCGCCCGCCTTGTTGACCAGCAGTTCCAGAGCGCGGAGAGATTCGCCGGTGCTGATGACATCGTCGATGATCAGGATCCGCTTGCCCCTGATCCGGTCGACCTCATCCTTGCCCAGGTGAAGGGACTGGGAGGTCATGGTAGTGATCGAATTGACGCTGACCGTCAGAACATCCTCCATGTAGACCTTGATGCCTTTGCGGGCAATGATGTAATCGTTCATGCCGGCCTGGTGGGCCATCTCATAAGCCAGAGGAATGCTCTTGGCCTCCGCCGTAACGATCAGGTCGAAATCCGGCGCCAGCTCCAGAAGCTTCTTGGCGGAGTGCTGGGTCATCTCCACATCACCAAACAGTATGAAAGCCGCGATCTGCAGGCTGTCATCGACCGGAAACAGTTTCAGATCCCGTTTCATCCCCGCAATGTCAATCGTATAAAACATAATCGGTCCTTTCTGCAGCGGGACGCTCGCAAAGGCTGGAGATGCCGGGACAAAATGCCGGTTTGTACAAGTTATTTTGACCCGAAACAAGGCAGTCTGCCGCGTCCGTTGGAATATATTTCATCTACAGGAAAAGTATACAATATGCCATGAAATAAGTCTACTTTTTTAAAGGCTTTTTGGTTCCGTTAGCTTGACATCGACTGAGCCAGTCAGTAAAATTTAAATCACAGGAGCCGGTGACTGAGGGTCTCCTGTAACAATTCAATAAGTGCCGATGCTATTGGCAGACAGGCAGATATTTGCCTGTTTTATTGTTTTTTTTCGGTCGTTTCAGTCGTTTTCATTTCACAGGAGGAAAAGCCAAATGAAAAAATTAGTGGTACTGGTTCTGAGCCTCGCTATGGTGTTCACCTGTGTCGGGATCCTGTCCGCGTGCGGCGGTTCAGAGAGCTCTGACGAAGGTTCCGGTGATGCGTCCACCATGAAGGTCGGTTTCATCTGTCTGCACGATGAGAACTCCACCTATGACCTGAACTTCATCAATGGAGCCAAGGAAGCATGTGAAGCTCTGGGTATCAGCGAAGAGAACTACATGATCAAGACAAACATTCCGGAAGGACAGGAATGCTATGATGCAGCAGCAGAGCTGGCAGACGCCGGCTGCGGAATCATCTTTGCAGACTCCTTCGGACACGAGGACTACATGATCCAGGCAGCGAAGGACTTCCCGGAAGTGCAGTTCTGTCACGCCACAGGTACCAAGGCTCACACAGAGGGTCTGGACAACTATCACAACGCGTTCGCATCCATCTACGAAGGCCGTTATCTGGCTGGCGTAGCTGCGGGAATGAAGCTGAATGAAATGATCGAAAACGGCGACATCGCAGAGGATGAGGCGAAGATCGGTTATGTCGGAGCATTCACCTACGCAGAGGTTATCTCCGGATACACTTCCTTCTTCCTGGGCGCTCGCTCCATCTGTGAATCTGCGACGATGGAAGTCACCTTCACCGGATCATGGTATGATGAGACAGCCGAGAAGGAAGGCGCGAACAAGCTGATCGATGACGGCTGCGTTCTGATCTCCCAGCACGCTGACTCCATGGGCGCTCCGACCGCCTGCGAAAAGGCTGGAGTACCTAACGTATCCTACAACGGCAGCACAGTTGACGCCTGCCCGAACACATTCATCGTATCCTCCAGAATCGACTGGGCTCCGTACTATAAGTACGCTATCCAGGCGGCGATGAACGGTGAAGCGATCGACACCGACTGGACCGGTAACCTGGAGACAGGTTCCGTCGTCCTGACCGAGGTCAACGAGAAGGCAGCAGCTGAAGGAACTCAGGAGAAGATCGACGAGGTCAAGGCTCAGCTGGAGGCCGGCGAGATCCAGGTATTCGACGCATCCGCGATCACAGTCAAGAACAAGCCCTTCGAAAGCTACAAGGCTGACGTTGACACAGACCCGGATTACACACCGGATACAGAAGCAGTTGTGGATGGATACTTCCACGAATCCGAATTCCGTTCCGCTCCGTACTTTGATGTACAGATCGACGGTATCAAACTGCTGGATACAAGCTTCTAAGACAGATACATTTCAGGGAAACTCCGCAACAGTGCGGGGTTTCCCTGTTTGCTTTTATGACGAACACTGACGAAAGGATCGTGCCGCGGGGGACGGTTTTTTCATCAGTGTTTGTTGAAGAAGAGAAAGGACGAAACGTTGGAGAAGACCAATGCCGCAGTATCGATGCGGAATATCACGAAAATCTTCGGAACGATCGTAGCCAACGATGATGTCAGTCTGGACATTCACAAGGGAGAGATCCTGTCCCTGCTGGGAGAGAACGGCAGCGGCAAGACCACCCTCATGAACATGCTCTCCGGGATCTATTTCCCGGATGCCGGACAGATCTTCATCGATGGCAAACCGGTGACCATCGCGTCCCCCAGGGAAGCCTTCGATCACGGAATCGGCATGATCCATCAGCACTTCAAACTGGTGGATGTTTTTACGGCTGCCGAAAATATCGTTCTCGGACTGGAGGAGGAAGGCCGGCTCGATCTGAACCGGGCGGGAGAGCGGATCCGCAAGATCTGCGACACATACGGATTCGATGTGGATCCGAAACAGAAGATCTATAACATGTCAGTTTCCCAGAAGCAGACCGTTGAGATCGTCAAGGTCCTGTACAGGGGAGCGGACATCCTGATCCTGGATGAGCCGACGGCGGTGCTGACGCCCCAGGAGACAGAGAAGCTCTTTGCCGTTCTGCGCAACATGAAAAAAGACGGCAAGACCGTCGTGATCATCACCCACAAGCTTCACGAAGTAGAGGAGATCTCCGACCGGGTAGCGGTCCTGCGCAAGGGGAAATACATCGGTGAGATGAAGACCAGCGAGACCAACGCCCAGGAGATGACCAATATGATGGTAGGCCGGGAGGTCGCCCTGAACATAGAGCGGCCGAAGCCGGTGGACCCGAAACCGAGGATCCGGGTGGAGAACCTGACGGTCCGCAGCTCAGATGGCGTATTGAAATTAGACGATGTATCCTTTGAAGCAAAGGCTGGAGAGATCCTGGGCATCGCTGGCATATCCGGATGCGGCCAGAAGGAACTGCTGGAAGCCATCGCCGGCCTGCAGCCGGTCGAAAGCGGGACCATCGAGTACATCAACGATGATGAGACCAATGAAAGCCTGATCGGCAAGGACCCCCTGCAGATCGCGGCCATGGGAGTATCCCTTTCTTTCGTACCGGAAGACAGACTGGGCATGGGCCTGGTCGGCAGCATGGACCTGACGGACAACATGATGTTAAGGTCCTTCCGCCGGGGCAAGTCGGTCTTCACCGACCGCAAGACGCCCAAGAAGCTGGCGGAGAAAGTCGTTGAGGAACTGGAAGTCAACACGCCGGGCGTATCGACTCCGGTCCGGCGCCTTTCCGGAGGAAATGTCCAGAAGGTCCTGGTCGGGCGTGAGATCGCTTCTTCACCGACAGTGCTCCTGTCCGCCTATGCGGTGCGGGGACTGGACATCAATTCTTCTTATACTATTTACAACCTGCTCAATGAGCAAAAGAAAAACGGCGTTGCTGTCGTCTATGTCGGAGAAGATCTGGACGTACTCCTGGAACTGTGCGACCGGATCCTGGTCCTCTGCAGCGGCAGGGTCAGCGGTATCGTTGACGGGGAAAGCGCCGATAAGAACCGGGTAGGTATGATGATGACAAGACTGGGAGGAGGTGGACTCGATGAGTAAAGCAAGCAAAGAGCCGCTGCTCCATATCACGAAAAGAAAGACCATGGCCTGGCAGAAGGCCTGGCTGATCCGGCTGGCATCGATCGCCGCAGCCCTCATCGTCGCGGCCATCGTTACCACGACAGCGACCGGCCTGGACCCGGCCAGCGTTTTTGCGAAAATACTGGAAGGCGCCTTCGGAAGCGAGAGAAAGATCTGGATCCTGGGCAAGGAGACGGCAGTCCTGCTCTGCATCGCGGTAGCCATGGCTCCGGCCTTCCGGATGAAGTTCTGGAACCTGGGCGGAGAAGGTCAGGTGCTGATCGGCGCCTGGATGACCGCCGCCTGCATGATCTATCTCGGTGACAAAGTGCCGGCGCCCCTGCTGATCCTGATCAGCCTGGTCGGGGCCGTAGTCATCGGCGCGGTCTGGGCCGGGATCCCGGCATTTTTCAAAGCAAAGTGGAACACCAACGAGACCCTGTTCACTCTGATGATGAACTACGTAGCTATCCAGCTGGTGGCTTACTATATCATCATCTGGGAGTCGCCCAAGGGCTCCGGCAAGGTGGGCATCATCAACCAGGCGACCAATGCCGGCTGGCTGCCCTCCATCGGAAGCTATCAGTATCTGCTGAATATCCTGATCGTTGCCTGCATCACGGTCCTCATGTATATCTATCTGCAGTACAGCAAACATGGATATGAGATCTCGGTTGTCGGTGAGAGCCAGAGCACAGCCAGATACGTCGGCATCAAAGTCGACCGGGTCATCATCCGGACCCTTCTGGTATCCGGCGGGATCTGTGGACTGTGCGGATTCCTGATGGTTGCCGGAACAGATCATACGATCACGACCACCCTGGCCGGAGGCAGAGGCTTCCTGGGCGTCCTGGTGGCATGGCTGGCACAGTTCAACGCGCTGGCTATGGTGCTGGTCAGCCTTTTGCTCTGCATACTGTCCAGGGGAGCGGGAGAGATCTCCACAGCCTTTGGACTCAACCAGTCCTTCGGCGACATCCTGACGGGGATCATCCTGTTCTTCATCATTGGAAGCGAGTTCTTCATCAATTACCGGATCAACTTCCGGGGATCGGACAAGGCTGTGAAAGCCGCCAAATCCGCAGGTAAGGAAGGAGGTCTTCACTGATGTTTGATCTGTTTTCGTTTATTCCCAGAGCCATCGTACAGGGCATCCCGCTCCTGTTCGGCTGTACAGGCGAGACTATCTCCGAAAAGGCTGGCAGTCTGAACCTGGGTATTCCCGGCGTCATGTACGTCGGTGGCATATGCGGCGTCATCGGCGCCTTCCTCTATGAACAGGCGACCGGGGGCCATGTCAACGGATTCCTGGCGATCACGATCCCCCTTCTGGCCTGTCTGATCGGGTCCCTGCTGATGGGACTGCTGTTCAGTGTGCTGACCATCACCCTCAGGGTCAATCAGAACGTCGTAGGTCTGGCCATGACCACCTTCGGCGTCGGCGTCGGCAACTTCTTCGGCGGATCCCTGATCAAGCTGACCGG
>CAMOZS010000052.1 GCA_946631075.1 uncultured Bacillota bacterium
AAACCACTGCGGTGTAGCCGGCCTTCTTGGCCATCTCGATGGCGTCGAAGGTCTCGGTCAGGGTTCCGATCTGGTTGACCTTGATCAGGATGGAGTTGGCCGCTCCGATCTCGATGCCTCTGGCCAGACGCTTGGTGTTGGTGACGAACAGGTCATCGCCGACCAGCTGGATCCGGTCGCCCAGTTCCTTGGTCATCATCTGCCAGCCTTCCCAGTCGTCCTCTGCCAGGCCGTCTTCGATGGAGATGATCGGATACTTGTCGCAGAGCATCTTGTAGTACTCTACCATTTCTTCGGAAGTCCTGCTGACTCCCTCACCGGTCAGGTTGTAGATCTTGCCTTCCAGATCATAGAACTCGCTGGCAGCGACGTCCAGAGCGATCCGGATGTCCTCGCCCGGCTTGTATCCGGCCTTCTCGATAGCCTCGATGATCACCTGAATGGCCTCCTCGTTGGTGGCCAGGTCCGGAGCGTATCCGCCCTCATCGCCGACCGCTGTATTCAGGCCCTTGCCCTTGAGGATCTTCTTCAGGTTGTGGAATGTCTCCGCGCCCATCCGCAGAGCTTCGCGGAAGGAATCAGCGCCGACCGGCATGATCATGAATTCCTGGATATCAACAGTGTTGTCCGCGTGCGCGCCGCCGTTGAGGATGTTCATCATCGGTGTCGGCAGGACCTTGCCGTTCATTCCGCCCAGATACTGGAAGAGGGGCAGGCCGCAGGACTGAGCCGCTGCTCTGGCCACTGCCATGGAAACGCCCAGGATGGCGTTGGCGCCCAGCTTGCCTTTGTTCTCGGTCCCGTCCAGCTCGATCAGCAGCTTGTCCAGGCCGATCTGATCGGTCGCTTCCCAGCCGATGATCTCCTCAGCGATGATGTCATTGACATTTTCCACTGCCTTCAGGGTACCCTTGCCCAGGTATCTGGACTCGTCGCCGTCCCTGAGCTCAACCGCTTCATGAACACCTGTGGACGCTCCGGACGGTACGATCGCTCTTCCCTCCGCGCCGTCCTCCAGCACGACTTCAACTTCTACGGTCGGATTTCCTCTGGAATCCAGCACTTCTCTCGCGATAATGTCTTCGATATAAGCCATTTGTTTTCCTCCTATATACAATGGTTATTTCTTAAAAATCGATGATGGCCATCAGGTCCGCCGGCTTCAGGCTGGCTCCTCCGACCAGGGCTCCGTCGATCTCGTCCATGTTCATGATCTCGGTCGCGTTGGCCGGCTTGACGCTGCCGCCATACTGCAGGATCACTTCATCGGCTGTATCTTCATCATAGAGGTCGATCAGGACCTTACGGATGAAGGCGCACATTTCCTCTGCCTGCTCCGGGCTGGCCGTTCTGCCTGTACCGATCGCCCAGATCGGCTCATAGGCGATGACCACCCGGCGCATATCTTCCGCGGAGATTCCGTCCAGACCGCCGACAAGCTGGCTGCGCACGAAATCGAAAAGTTCACCGGAATCCCTCTGCTCCAGGCTCTCACCAACGCACATGATGGGCCGGATGGGTCCTGCCAGAAGCTTCTTCAGCTTCAGATTGACTGTCTCATCGGTCTCGGCGAAATACTGCCGCCGCTCGGAATGGCCGACGATGCAGTAGTCCACGCCCATCTCCTCCAGCATGGCCACGGAGATCTCTCCGGTATAGGCTCCTTCATCGGCAAAGTGCACGTTCTGCGCGCCGACGCCGATGCCGGTCCCCTTAAAAGCGTCGACCAGGGTCTGCAGATCGGTAAAAGGAGCGCATACGGCTGCCTTCACGTCTGTTCCCTGATAGAGCGCCTTGAACTCTTCTGCAAAGGCTGACGCGTCCGCCTTTGTCTTGAACATTTTCCAGTTGCCCGCGATAAACGGAATTCTCATAAGTTATACCTCCTGTTATTTTTCTTCGATGCAGGCGATGCCCGGCAGGATCTTGCCTTCCAGGAATTCCATGGAAGCCCCGCCTCCTGTGGATACGTGGGTCATCTTATCCTTCAGTCCGAACTGTTCGACCGCGGCCGCGGAATCTCCGCCCCCGATGACGGTGACCGCGTCGCTGTCTGCCAGCGCCTGAGCCACTGCCTTGGTTCCGGTCTCAAACTTCGGATTCTCGAATACGCCCATCGGTCCGTTCCAGACGATGGTCTTGGCCTCAGCGATCGCCGCCTTGAAGAGCTCGATCGTCTTCGGTCCGATATCCATACCCATCATGTCGGCCGGCATAGCGTCCGCATCAACGGTTTTGATTACATTATTATTCTCAAAGTCATCAGTCACGACCGCGTCCACCGGCAGGAGGATCTTCACTCCGGCCGCCTCAGCCTTTGCCAGAAGCTCTCTGGACAGGTCGATGCTGTCGGCGTCCAGGATGGATGTGCCGATCTCATAGCCCTGGGCCTTGAGGAAGGTGTAGGTCATGCCTCCGCCGATGATGATGGAATCGACCTTCTTCATCAGGTTCTCGATGACCGGGATCTTGTCGCCTACCTTGGCTCCGCCCATGATGGCCACGAAAGGCCGCTCGGGGGACTCTACCGCGTCGCCCAGGAACTTGACTTCCTTCTCAATCAGGAAGCCGGAAACGGTCGGCAGATATCTGGAGATGCCGGCCGTGGAGCTGTGGTCTCTGTGAGCCGTTCCGAAAGCGTCGTTGACGAAAAGTTCGCCCAGGGAGGCCAGCTCGCCGGTGAAGGGCTCTTCGCTCTTGGTCTCTTCCTTCCTGTATCTGGTGTTCTCCAGCAGCATGACTTCACCCGGCTGCAGGGCAGCGGCGGTCTCTCTGATGTGGTCGCAGACCACGGTCGGGCAGGAGCTGAACTTGACTTCCTGGCCAAGCAGCTCGCTGAGACGGTCGGCTACCGGCTTCAGGGACAGCTCCGGCTTAGGCTCGCCCTTGGGCTTGCCCATATGAGACATGAGGATGACGCAGGCCTTGTTCTCGACCAGGTACTGAATGGTCGGAAGAGCGGAAACGATCCGGAAATCATCCGTGATCTTCCCGTCCTTCATCGGAACGTTGAAATCGCATCTGACCAGGCATTTCTTGCCGGCCACATCGACGTCTCTGACTGTTTTCTTCATAATATCTATGTTCCTCCTGTTTGTTATAGGAAATATCGGATTCTAGAGCTCGTTGTGGTCCACCTTGTACATGTGTCTGATCAGCTCCATGACCTTGGTGGCATAGCCGTACTCATTGTCGTAGTAAGCGATCAGCTTGAAGAACTTGTCGTTCAGGGCGATGCCCATGGTGGCGTCGAAGATGGATGTGTTGGTGTCGCCGACGAAGTCGATGGTGACGCACTTGTCGGTGACATACTCCAGGATGCCCTTCAGCTCGTGCTCGGACGCCCACTTCATGGCCGCGTTGATCTCGTCCAGGCTGGTGGACTTCTTCAGCATGACGTTCAGGTCGACGACGGAAACGTCATTGGTCGGGACTCTGTAAGCGAAGCCGGTCATCTTGCCCTTGAGGGAAGGAATGACCTTGGCGACTGCCTTGGCCGCGCCTGTGGTCGTCGGGATGATGCTGTTGAATGCGGAACGTCCGATCCTCCAGTCCTTCATGTTTCTCTTATCGACGGTTACCTGCTTGGATGTCGCCGCGTGGATGGTCGCCATCAGACCCTGATCGATACCGAAGTTGTCCTCCAGGACCTTACAGATCGGCGCCAGGCAGTTGGTGGTACAGGACGCGTTGGAGACGACCTTCATATCGGAAGTGTATTTTTCCAGGTTGACGCCGCAGACGAAAGTCGGGGAGTCGTCCTTGGCCGGAGCTGTGATGATGACATGCTTGGCGCCTGCGTCCAGATGGGGCTGGGCCTTCTCTGCTGTGTTATATGCGCCGGTACCTTCTACGATGTATTCCGCGCCGCACTCTGCCCACGGGATCATGGACGGATTCGACTCGCTGTAGACCGGAACTTCCTTACCGTTGAGAACCAGACCGCCTTCGTAGCGTCCCAGGGGAGCCGGGAATCTGCCGAATACGGAGTCATACTTGAGCATGTACTCCAGATATTCCAGATCCGCATTACGATAGTTGATGCCTGCGATCTCGATATCCGGCATGTCCATCGCTGTACGGATAGCCAGACGTGAGATACGACCAAATCCACTGATTCCAACCTTAATAGCCATTTTAAATCCTCCTGCTTTGAAACACACAATAGTTCATACATATATCGATCTGCTCATGCAGAATCAATATCTCTTTCTTCTGGATGAGGATGGTATATTCATCTCATCCCTGTATTTGGCCACTGTCCGCCGGGAGATCTCGAAGCCCTTCTCGGACAGCTGTCCGACGATGGCCTGGTCGCTGAAGGGTTTCTTCGGATCTTCGCTGTCGACGATCTCCTTGATGAATTCCTTGACACTGCTTGAGGAAACGCCCTCCCCCGAGCCGGCTTTGACCCCGGCGGAGAAGAAATGGCGCAGCTCATAGATCCCGTAGGAGCACTGCAGGTATTTGCCGTTGATGGACCTGGAGACCGTCGATTCATGGATCCCCACATCTTCCGCGATCTCCCGCAGAGTCAGGGTCTTCATGTGCTTGCTTCCCCGTTCAAAAAAGTCCCTCTGCCGGCGGACGATAGCTTCGGTCACATTGTATATGGTCTGCTTTCGCTGATCGATGCTCCGGATCAGCCAGAGGGCGGAGTTGACCCGCTCCGACAGGTAGCCTGCCAGCTGGTCGTCGTCCTTGGCCTGATGGAGCAGCTTCCTGTAATAGGAGCTTACCCTCAGCTGGGGGGTATTGCTGTTATTGACCGTCACCGAGAAGCCGTCCTCCGTCTTCTCTACGATGACGTCCGGTATGATGTATTTGGTCTCCTCGCCGCTGGTGAACTGCCGGCCCGGCTTGGGCTCCAGGGTCCGGATCACGTCCACCATCCTCTGGATCTCCTCCGTCGATGCTCCCACCGTTCTTGCGATCACACTGAGCCGGTTTCCCGCCAGATCTTCCAGATGCTCCGTCACCAGGACCCAGAAGGCGTCCGTCATGAGCCCCAGGCTCTCCAGCTGGATCAGAAGGCATTCCCGAAGGTCCCGTGCTCCCACGCCGGCAGGGTCCATCCCCTGGACCAGGCGGAGGGCCTCCTCCACTTCCGGATGCTCCACCCGCAGAGCCTTGGCGATCTCCTCTGTCGATACGGTCAGGTATCCGTTCTCGTCCAGGGACTCGATGATGTATCTGGCGATCCTGGTCTGCTGCTCCGGCCTTGCCGCCATCTGCAGCTGAAAGAGCAGGTGCTCCGGCAGGGTCAGGTCGTTATCGACATACCGCTCATAAAAGTCCGCGCTGTCGTCCTGCCGCTCGATCCACTGCCGGTCCCACTGGCCGTCTCTTCCCTCTTCATAGCTTCCCCGGATGTATTCCTCCCAGTCCTGGGACCGCTCGGGAGCGGGCGCCGGTTCTTCTGCTTCATCCTCCCCCCGCAAAGGCTGGTCCGCCTCGTGCTCCGGTTCCTGCTCCAGGACCGGATTGGTCAGGATCTGATCCTGCACGTAAGTATCCAGTTCCTGTATGTTAAACTGGAGGATCTTGATCGCCTGGATCAATTCCGGCGTCATCACCAGCTTTTGGGTCTGTTCGATTGTCAGATCATATCCCAGCTTCATGCCCATGAACAACACACCTCGGACTGTCGCAATATCTCAAAATAAGTATACCACAAACCGCCGGTTTTGGGCAGAGGTTTGGACTCTAAAGCAAGAATTATTCCAAGCCGGGAAAGCCCATCTGGCGCAGGGCTTCAAAAAGGATGATGCTGACTGAATTGGACAGATTGAGGGACCTGAGCCTGGTGTCCTCGCTGAGGGGGATCCGGATGCTTCGCTCCCTGTTGGCTTCGATGAAGTCTCTGGGAAGGCCTGCCGTTTCCCTTCCGAAAAGGATCATGTCCCCGTCCTGAAAAGAGATGTCCGTATAATAGCTGGCCCCCTTGGTCGTCGCCAGGAACATCCGGTCCCGCCTGCCTTTGTATTCCTCCAGAAAATCCTCCAGGCCCTCGTGGACCTGAACGGACACGTAGGGCCAGTAGTCCAGCCCCGCCCTCTTGAGGCTCCTGTCATCGATGGAAAATCCAAGGGGCTTGACCAGGTGAAGGACACTCCCCGTCGCCGCGCAGCTTCGGGCGATGTTTCCGGTGTTGGGCGGAATCTCCGGTTCCACCAGTACGATATGCAATGCCATTGTTATACCTCCGTCGGTTTCAGTATATCACCCTGCCGGTGAAAAATCTTCCCGCCCTCAGGTTTTCAGTGACTTTTTTGCCGGAATCGTGTAGAATGAATTCATTAACGAAGATATTCATGGAGGATAGTGTTTTGAAAGAGATCAAGATCGGATTGCTGGGACTTGGCAATATCGGGACCGGCACCTACAAGACCCTGGAGATGAACCGGGATCAGATCGAAGGCAGCGTTGGCGCCCCCGTCAATATTGTCAAAATCCTTGAGAAGGACATCGACAGAGACCGCGGCATCGAAGTGCCGAGAGAAAAGTTCGTCGCAAAGGCTGAGGACATCTTCGAAGACCCTGAGATCGACATCGTCATCGAACTTCTGGGCGGGATCGAACCGGCTTCCACCCTTATCGAGAGCGCCCTGCGCAGCGGCAAGCATGTGGTCACCGCCAACAAGGCGGCGGTGGCGGCCAGCTACCACCGGCTGACTCAGGCTACCGAAGAAGGCGGCGTCCAGCTTCGCTTCGAAGCCAGCGTCGGCGGCGGCATCCCCGTTCTGACCGCCCTGACCGGATGTCTGCAGGCCAATAAATTCAGCCGGGTCCTTGGCATCGTCAACGGAACCACCAACTACATTTTAGATAAGATGACCACGGAAGGTCTCAGCTACGATGAGGTCCTCAGGGACGCTCAGGCCAAGGGCTTCGCCGAGGCTGACCCGACCGCCGATGTGGAAGGGATCGACGCGGCCAACAAGCTGAGCATCCTGATGGCCCTGATGTTTGACCACTACGTCCATCCCAAGGACATCCCGACCAGAGGCATCACGGAAGTGACGGCCGCTGACATCGAGGACGCCCGGTCCAAAAAGCAGCTGATCAAGCTGATCGCCTACGCGGAGAAGATGGAGGACGGGACCATCAAGTATGAAGTCCGGCCCATGCGGATCATCGACACCCATCCCCTCAGCGGGGTCCACAGAGAATACAACGCTGTCTTCGTCGAAGGCAACGCTGTGGGCAACCTGATGTTCTACGGACCGGGAGCAGGCCCCCTGCCCACCGGAAGCGCTGTGATGGGCGACGTGATGGAGATCGCCAAAACATTAGTATAAAAGGAGAATACAATGACACTTTTTAAGGAATGGACAAAGCTGATCGAAGGCCAGACCAAAGAGACCTTCGACGCCTTCTGGAAAGAATACAGTGACGCTGAGACCCGGATCTACAGCGATATCCTGGACCATCCGGAGGAGCCGGTCGACGGCACTCTGGGCGAGCTGGCGGAGAAATATGAAGTCCGCCCGGTCATCTTCATGGGATTCCTGGACGGGATCAATGAGAGCATCACGGAGAAGAACGAGCTGGATGACTTCGATGAATCCACCCAGGTCCACCTGGAGATCGTTCCCGAGACCCTCTTCTTCAACATGCTGAAGGCAGACGCCGATTACCTCTACGGCCTGCCCCAGTGGAAGACCATCCTGGGCGAAGAGAAGATGGCGGAGATCGTCAAAGAATACAAGGCGTCCAGAACTGTTCGCCGCGAATCGCCCAAGATCGGCCGCAACGACCCCTGTCCCTGCGGCAGCGGCAAGAAGTACAAGCACTGCTGCGGCAAGAACAAATAACCCGGGCGGAAGCCTGAACCGAAACGAAACAAAAGGAGCTGGTCATCTGACCTGCTCCTATTTTTTCTCTTCTCTGTTATCCTTGTCCCATTCCACTTCTTTCGGGGGAGCCGAGTCCTCGCCCAGCAGGATGTCCTTGATGGTCCCCAGTCCGAACTCATCCGGGTCCGTATCGAATTTGCTCTGCCGCCATTCCTGCTCCATGATCAGATGCTCCGGAGGCTGGCGCTTGCTGAAGGGCTGCCTGGTGTCCTCCCAGACTTTGTTGCAGAACACGCCCAGAAGCAGTACCCAGGCCAGGAGGAAGAACCAGATCAGGATAGCGACGACCGATGACAGGGCCCCGTATACGATATCGTAGTTAGCCAGGGAGCTGGTGTACATCGAATAAGCCGCGGTCACGATCAACATGCCCAGGGCCGCGAAGATGGTCCCCGGAATGACGCGCTTGAATGGTTTGCGGACGGTCGGGAGCATGTAGAAGTTGAAGCCGATCATGCCGAAATAGAGGAAGAAGCCAAGAGGCCACCGGAGCCAGAACCAGATGCTGTCTACATAGCGGTCGGGATCCTGCCCGATCAGCGAGAAGATGGAGGTCAGGATCAGCTTGCCGTAACAGAGGATCACGATGGATACAACGATCGTGAGGATGGTGACGAACAGGGTCCCTATCGCCCGGACCCGTTCGATAAAGTAGTTCCTGCCTGTGCTGGCTCCCTCGGTCAGGGTGTAGTTGGCGATCCTGGTCAGGGCGAAGGATGCCCGTGATCCCGCCCACAAAGCGATGATGATGAAGATGATATTACCGAAACCGATGGAGGAGAAGGTGAAGAGGTTGCTCATCAGGCCCGAGATCTGCTGGCCGGTGTATTCATACATGGTCGACAGGGCCGTTCCCATGCTGATGTTGAACAGGCCCAGGACCTGAACGATCAGAATGATGATCGGGACGATAGACAGGACAAGGTAAAAGGAAACCTGGGCCGCAAACCCCTGATAGTAAGGGTCCTGCAGCTGGCGGAATCCCATCATGAACATTCTGATAAACCGGTCCTTAAACTCTTTCATCCCCTCTGGTCTTACCTCTTAACGCGTATGCTCCTCCAGCTTTTGCCTGAGTTCCTTCAGCGCGTTGGCCCTGTGGCTGATCTGATTCTTCAGCTCCGCCGGCAGCTGGCCGAATGTCTGATCATAGCCTTCCGGAACAAACATCGGATCATAGCCGAATCCGCCGCTGCCCCTCTCCTCCAGCAGGATATGTCCCTCGACCGTTCCCCTGGCGGTGATGTGGCTTCCGTCCGGAAATACCATGGTGATCACCGAAACGAACCGGCCGGTCCGCTCCTCATAGGGGAAGGGGCTCAGAAGCCGGATCAGTTTCTGATTGTTGGCTTCATCGTCGCTGTCCTCGCCGGGAGCATGGTCCTCGGTCAGGTCATCGCTCATGGCCGCGTACCGGGCGGAATAGATCCCCGGTGCTCCGCCCAGGGCATCCGCTTCGATCCCGGAATCGTCGGCGATGGTGATCTGCCCGCACAGTTTCATGACCTCGAAAGCCTTCTTGTAGGAATTCTCCTCAAAGGTCTTCCCGTCCTCCACGATCTCCACCGGCGGTATGCCCGCCTGGTCCCGGGATATGATCTTCATCCCGAACTGGCTGGTGATCTGGTCGATCTCCCTGATCTTGTGTTCATTGCGTGTCGCCGCGACGATGGTCTTTCCTGACAGATCCATGTTTACCTCGATTCCCGCGCAAAGGCTGGCTTCAGATAGTTTTTGATAGTATAGTATAGCACAATTTGCCAAAACGAACAAACGGCGCGGGATGATCTCACATCCCGCGCCTGCTCCTTAACGCAATTAACTTACTCTTCCTTGACCCCTACCGGCTCGAAGTAT
>CAMOZS010000053.1 GCA_946631075.1 uncultured Bacillota bacterium
GCCCGCTGCATGGGCATCGATATGGCCAGAAACTTCCGCCGGCCCTACTTCGCGGTCGACCTGACGGATTTCTGGCGCAGATGGCACATTTCCCTGAGTTTCTGGACAAGAGACTATATCTTCTTCGCGGTGGCTATGTCCAAGCCCATCGGCCGTTTCGGCAAGAAGTGCCGGAAGGTCCTGGGAGACCGGATCGGTAAGCTGATCCCGGTCTTCATCGGACAGATCTGCGTATTCATGATCATCGGTCTGTGGCACGGGGCGGAGCTGCGCTACATCGCCTACGGCCTCTACAACGCCGCGATCATCATCACGGGCATGTGCCTGGAACCCTATTTCGTCAAGTGGCTGGAGAAGCTGCACATCAAGAGAGAGGGCAAGCCCTTTACTCTCTTCCGGATGATCCGGACCTTCTGCGTGGTATCCTTCGGACGGATCTTCTCCAATGGACAGTCCTTCAAGGCATCCATCCACATGATGCGGTCCATCTTCCGGCCCTACCACGGCGGTTTCATGACCGCCTACACAGCCTTTGCGCTGACGAAATGGGACTATGTGGTCCTCTTCTTCGGATGCCTGACCGTCTTCTGTGTCAGCGTCATCCAGGAGAGAAGATATAATTACAAAAAAGCCCACGAGGGCGGAGGAGCGCAGATCATCGCCATGGTCGGCGCCGGATCCGGCAAGGAGACCGACGCGGAGATGCGCGAATGGATCGACGGCAAAGCGACCCTGATCCGCTGGACCCTGTACCTGGCCCTGTTCCTGGCAGTGCTCCTGCTGGGAGTCTACGGACCCAGCTACGATCCGACGGTCTTTATCTACAGAGAGTTCTAGGAGAACCACAGGAGGAGTTTGTAAGACATGGTGAGAAATGTACTGGAGTATCTGGAGGCCAGCGCAGCCCGGTTTCCGGACAAGATCGCCCTCAGGGACGAGAATGAGGAACTGACCTACAGCGAATATGTTTCACAGGCGAAGACCGTGGCCTCATGGCTTGCGGCGGGCGTGACGAAGGATCAGAGGAACCAGCCGGTGGCGGTCATCATCGACCGGAATATCCGTTCCATCGTCGCCTTCATCGGCATCGTCTACAGCGGCAATTTCTATGTGCCCATCGACAACACCATGCCGGCGGAGCGGGTCCAGCTGATCTATGACACCCTGCAGCCGGTAGCGGTGATCGACGCGAGAACGAATACATCCAAGCCCATCGAAGGGGCAAAGCCCATCGAAGAGATCCTGAAGGAGACGGCCATCGACGGACCGGCCCTGGACCTGATCCGCAGGAACGCGGTCGACACGGATCCTCTCTACGGCATCTTCACTTCCGGGTCCACCGGAGTGCCCAAGGGGGTCGTGGTCTGCCACCGGTCGGTGGTCGACCTGGTGGAAGCCTTTGCCGATACCTTCGGATTTGATGAGAACATGGTCCACGGCAATCAGGCGCCTTTCGACTTCGACGTTTCGGTCAAGGACATCTACAATGCCATGCGCAACGGGGCCACGGTGGTCGTGGTACCCAAAAAGCTGTTCATGCTGCCCAAGCTTCTGCTGGAATTCATCAGCGAGCATAAGATCAATACCATGATCTGGGCCGTATCCGCCCTGCGGATCGTCTCCGACTTCAAAGCCCTGGACGCGGCGGAGGAGATGACCGGGATCCGTTACATCATGTTCTCGGGAGAGGTGATGCCGGTCAAGGCGCTGAACTACTGGATCGACAATGTTCCGGACGCCCTGTATGTCAACCTGTACGGGCCGACGGAGATCACCTGCAACTGCACCTACTTCGTCGTAAACGGCAAGCAGGACGAGTGGAAGGCCCTGCCCATCGGAAAGCCCTTCCCCAACACCAGAGTCCTCCTGCTGGACGAGAAGAGGGAAAAGCTGGTGACCAAGGCAGGTGAGGTCGGCGAGCTGTGCGTAGCGGGAACCAGCCTGGCCCTGGGCTACTGGAACAATCCGGAGAAGACCGCAGAAGCCTTCTTCCAGGATCCGTCCATCACTGCCTACAGGAGCATCATTTACGGAACGGGAGATATGGCCTACTACAACGAGGAGGGAGACCTGGTCTTCGCCTCCAGACGGGATTTCCAGATCAAGCACATGGGACACCGGATCGAGCTGGGCGAGATCGAAGTCGCCCTCAACGCCATCCCCTTCATCGAGACCTCCTGCTGTCTCTACGATGAGGCCAGAGGCAAGATCGTATGCTTCTACCAGTCCCAGAGCGAGGACACCCGGGCCATCGTCAAACTGCTGGGCGAGAAGCTGCCTAAATACATGTGGCCCAACATTTTCAAGAGATACGATAAGCTGCCGATGAACAAAAACAGCAAGATCGACAGAGTTAAATTAAAAGAAGAACTTAAATAACATCGAGAGGAGATCAAAAGAAATGGAAGAATTACTGAGAATCATGAGTGAAGTCAGACCGGACATCGATTTTGAGAACGAGACCGCTCTGATCGACAACGAGATGCTGGACTCCCTGGACATCGTCGCCATCGTTACGGATGTCAACGACGAGTTCGACATCGAGATCAACGTAAATGACCTGCTGCCGGAGAACTTCAACTCCGCCAAGGCCCTCTACGAACTGATCACCAAGCTCCAGTACGAATAAGGACAAGGAATCAAAAACTGCCTCGCCGGATCCGACAGGAACGGGCGGGGCAGTTTTTTTGTATGATTTTTCGCGGCCTCTACCGAGCCATGTTCTCCAGGCAGACTTTGACGAACTCCTTGAAGATCTCATTTCCCTGACGGCCGGTGTAGGTATCGGGGTGCCACTGGACCCCGTAGATGGGAAGGCTTTCGTGTTCGATGGCCTCGGCATGGCGGTAGGGGTGGTCGGTGGACCAGGAGGTGATCCGGATCCCGTCACCGGGATCTCTGACCGCCTGGTGGTGGTGGAAATAGACTGAAGCCTTGGTCCCGTAGATCCGGCCCACCCAGGAATCCTCCTGGTTTTTGACGGTATGGAATCCGTCTTCATAGGTGGGCTCTGCCGCGTCCGGATAGAGGTTCTGGATCATGGTCCCTCCGAAGGCCACATTGATCAGCTGACTTCCCCGGCAGATCCCGAAGACCGGCTTGCCAGCCTTTGCGAAACGTTTGATGGCCCGGATCTGGATCCGGTCCATGTCCGGGGTAAAGGGGCCGGCAGCAGGGTGGGCAGATTCTCCCCACAGGTCCGGGTCCACATCGCCGCCTCCGGGAATGACCAGGGCGTCATAGCGATCCGGGTCGGACTTTTTCAGCTTGTCCGCGGATGTGATATCGCAGCCGAAGCGGCGGAATTCCCGGGGGATGACCTCGTGGGTCTCTTCCTCTTCGATCATCAGGATCCGGGGATGGCGGAAGCGGGCCTTCATGGATACAGGATCGGAGCAGCCGCTGTAGAGGTAGGTGCCGTCAAGGTCCTGATAGGCCCGGACCTGGTAGCTGTAGGTCCTGCCGGTCCTGAGCCCGCGGTCGGTATAGGTGAGGGGGCCGCCGGATCCGCCGGCGGAGATGGTATCGATGTATTTCCTGTTGCGGTAGACGCGGTAGATGTCCGTATCCTCCACATGGGGCCAGGTCAGGACCGCCTTGTTGTTGAATTCCGCCTGGCAGGAGAGCTCGATCGTCGTCCCCAGGGGAAGGTCGGATACGCCGAACTGCCGGGGGCCGGCGCCGGTGAGCTGCTGAAGATCAGCCTGGCTGCAGCCGGTCATGAGGAGGGTCAGGCAGAGGGTCAGAAGTCCGCCGCATATAATGTAATGTAACCGTTTTTTTCTCATAGCCTGCATAGTTTACCACAAGCTGTTCCCGGGGACAAGGATGGGGGAAGACATACTTGTATTTTCTGGATATAGAGGATATAATAGTCATAAGGATATGATGGGGAAAGTGGATGAATAAGGGAGATCACTTATGAATTTCAGCGCAAAAACTAACAAATGGCTTCGGACAGGCATGGTATTCCTGCTGGCTCTTATGGTGGCGGCAGCCTTCTGCATGCCGGAGGAATCCCTTGCGAAGAAGGCGAAGAAACCGTCTAAGGTGACTGGCCTCAAGGTGACCGGCACATCCGCGACCACAGTATCACTTAAGTGGAAGAAAGCCAAGCACGCCAAGAAGTACGTGGTGTACAAGGCTTCCGGCAATAACGGCAAATACAGGAAAGTCAAGACCGTCAAGAAGGCCAGATATACAGCTAAGAAACTGACCACCAATACGACCTACCACTTCAAGGTACGGGCGGTGAACGGCAAGAAAAAAGGCAAGCTCAGCGGCGCGGTGTCCGCGACACCCAAGCTGAAGAAGCCCTCCCTCAAGGTGCAGGATCTGGGTGAAGGGAACCGGCTGACCGTGAAGAAGAAGATCAGCGGCGCCAGCGGATACATCTATGAGAGAGACGGCAAGGTCGTCAAAGAGAAGAAGGGGTCCGTCTTCACCGACAAGACCGCTGAAGTAGGGAAGCAGTATACCTACAGGGTGGCAGCTTACCGGACGGTGAACGGCAAGCGGATCCAGTCCTCCTGGTCGGGCAAGGTCAAGGCGACAAGGCCGGCCCTGTCCATCGAGCAGGTCACGGCTCCCTACGGGCTCCTCTATCAGGGAGTCGCCTTCACGATCAAAGGGAAGATCACAGGTTACAAGAGCATCAACAACGTGGTCGTCGGAGTCCAGTCCCAGGACGAGAGCGGAAGCTGGAGCTGGGTGGAGGACGTCATGACCACGGTCAGCGATTACGATAAAGATCCTGAGCTGAACGGGGGCAATCCCAAGGAATTCCGGATCCTGAAGATGGCCGATGAAGACGTCAAATTCGGAAGACTGGCGGTGGGCAAGTACCGCTACAAGGTCAGGGCGACCCTGTCGGACGGAACGGCCAAGACCCTGGTCAACCGGGAGTTTGAAGTCATCGAGCCCAACGTGACCGGAGGAGCGAAGAAGATCGCGGCCAAGGCCAAAGAGCTGGCCTATCCTTATGGGACCGATGTGGACACCTACCGCTACAAGGGTGGCAAGCCGACCGACGCCTATAAGAAGGCTCTGGCCGCGGCCTATCCCAACCGCAGCAGCTGGGGAAGCAAGCCAAAGGCAGGGGCTTCCTGTGACGTTTTCGTAGGAACCACCATCCGGGCGACCGGTTATGACCGGCTCTTCCCGAGAGGGCTGGATGAGATCGAAGGGCACGTGAAGCTCTATCCCAAACTCTGGAAAAAGATCAATACCAGATACGAAGCCAAGATGATGAAGGGCGACGTGATCTATATGATCTGGAACGGGGGAAGGACCGGCCACGTCTGCATCTACCTGGGCAACGGCAAGGTGGCCAACGCCCATTACGGCAGCGGAGGCAAGTACGGAGTCATCGAGAAATTCTCTTCCATCTGCAGGGATCGCAACTATAAGAAATTCTATGTTTTCCGGCCGGTAAAATAGCAGGTTTCAAGACAAGGAAACTGTTGTCAAGGGGAACAGGATAGGATATAATTTATATAGTTTACAGAGGTTTCAGCTAATAACGAGATAAGAGGGTATTGCTCATTATGAGAAGACGGCCGAAACAACACATTTTAGGTATCGTACTGGCCCTGCTGGTTGCGATATCTTTTGCTGTGCCCGAAACAGCGTCCGCCCTGAGTCTGGGGCCGGACCCGGTCACCTCCATCAAGACAGAGACGACCTACAATTCGGTCACCCTCCACTGGAACAACGCTAAAGACGCCAAATCCTACATCGTCTACCGCTGCGGTCACAGATACGGCCTGTATGAAGAGATCGCGACGGTCGACAAGAACACATACACCGATCCGAGACTGCAGACAGGCAAGGCCTACTGGTACAAGATCCGGTCGGTGAACGAGGGACAGAGAAGCCGGAAGAGCCCGAGGATCGCGGCTGTTCCTGCCCTGAGCGCTCCCGAGCTTACGGCCGAGACCTCCGGCGAGGGCATCAGCCTCCTGCTGGGCAAGGTCGACGGGGCTGACGGATACGTCATCTACCGGGACGGGAAATATCTGACCAGGCTGAAGAAGAACTTTTATTTAGACGCCGATGTCTACGCCGGCAAGGAGCACAAGTACAGAGCCGTAGCCTACCGGGGAGTGGACCGGGGCATCGTCGCCTCGCCTTTCTCAAGGACAGTGCGGGCGGTCAGACAGAGCCTTTCCATTTCCCTGAAGAAGCACGAGCCGGTGCCGGATCTTCACGAGGGTGAATCCTTCGAATTCAAGGGTGAGATCAAAGCCAACACCGACATCAGGAAGGTGGTCATCGGCATCGTCGACGCAGAGACGGATAAATGGGTCTCCGGCATGAAGTACATCGATTCCGGAGTCACGGACAACGAATATGACCTTTCAGCCATCAACGAGAAGATCTCCGTCGAGAAGCTGGAACAGGGCAACTATATCTACCGGATCATCGTAAGGCTCAAGAACGGGTCCGAGAAGACCCTCCTCAATCAGGAGTTTGAGATCATGCGGCCCCCATCGGGTGAGCTGATCGCGGAGAAGGCGGTCGAATGCGCATGGCCTTACGGGACATCGAGAAGCAAGTATAAATACCACGGCGGCCAGCGGACCGATGCCTACACAGCGGCATTGAGCCAGGCCTACGGCAGCCGCAGCGGCTGGGGTCAGCAGACCAAGGCGGGCGCTTCCTGCGACGTCTTCGTCGGGACCGTGATCCGGGCCAGCGGATATGACACAGATTTCCCGCGGGGACTGGATGATGTCGAGTCCTACTGCCGGAAGCATCCGGAGAAATGGGAGAATACCGGGATCACCAGCGAGAGCCAGATGCAGCCCGGAGATGTGGTCTACCAGCGGTTCAAGAGCGGCGGCGGACACATCAGTATCTACCTGGGAGACGGCAAGGTCGCCAATGCTCATTATGTCAGCAAGACATACGCAGTGATCGAGAAATTCTCCAGCAAGGTCAAGTCACCGGGCAGCGTCAGGAAACATATCGTTTACCGGGCAGTCCAGTAGCTGATCGACAGGGACATAAGGAATCAACAGATATCAACGCCGCCGAAAGGCGGCGTTGCAACTGTCACGACAAAAATGCGGACAACCGGAAGAGACGAGAGAGGATGACAGATGAGCTACCTGCTTCTGTATTTGGCAGTGACCATCGCCGGATATTTCATCGGCGCGAAAATAAAGAAACAAGGCAGGCAGCTGGCCTGGGTAGGGCCGGTCCAGACGGCCGTGATCATAGCCCTGGTGTTTCTGATGGGGAGCCGGATCGGCGCCAATGAGGAGATCGTAGCCTCCCTGGGATCCATCGGCCTGATCTCCCTTGCCTATACCCTGATCATACTGGCAGTCACCTGCGCTGCTTACTCGGTTGCCCGAAGGCTGCTGGGTTTTGACCGCTACGGGATCCGGGGCAGGAAGGACCAGGTCCGTGCTGCCGCGGAGGGTCATGGGGGAGCGACGGTGAACAGGCTGACCATCATGATCGTGGTATTCGTCGCCATCGGGATCCTGGCCGGCTATTTCATCCTGCCCCAGGCTTTCATCGCCCTGACCGGAAACCTGCTGACCATCAGCCTTTGCATACTCCTGGTCCTGATCGGGATCGATATCGGGACGGCGGGGACCCTGGCGGACAACTTCCGCAGCGCGGGCTGGAGGGTCCTGGTCTTTCCCTTCGTGTCCATGGCGGCCATGGTGATCGCCTCTCTGCTGGCGGCGGTGATCCTGCCTCTGGGGGTGAAGGATTCCCTGTGCGTCGGCTCCGGATTCGCCTGGTATTCCCTGGCCCCGGTCATGCTGGCGGAATATTCGACCAGGGTCAGCGCCATCTCCTTCATGCACAACGTGTTCCGGGAGATCCTGGGCATCCTGCTGGTGCCCGCGGTGGCCAGAAGGGTCGGATATATCGAGTGTTACGGACTGCCGGGCTCCACGTCCATGGACGTGTGCCTGCCCATCATCGAACGGTCGACCAGCAGTGATGTGGCGGTCTATTCATTTATCAACGGAGCCATCGTATCGGCCTCAGTGCCGTTTCTGGTGAGCATATTCATGAATCTATAGTTACAGGAAGGACAAGAACAGATATGAGTGAGAAGAAAATCTTTAGCGGAAGCAGCGGGTATGTGGTGACCCCGGAACTGATGGACGCGGTCAATGTATCGATCGCGCTGAAAAAGCCCCTTCTGATCAAGGGGGAGCCGGGTACGGGCAAGACCATGCTGGCCGAAGCGATCGCCGAATCCATGGATATGCCGCTGATCGTCTGGAGCATCAAATCCACGACCAAAGCCCAGGACGGCCTCTATATGTACGATACGGTACAGAGACTCTACGACAGCCAGTTCGGGGAGGGGGACGTCAGCGATATCGGACAGTACATCCGTCTGGGCAAGCTGGGCGAGGCCTTTACCTCCGAAAAGCAGGCGGTCCTGCTGATCGATGAGATCGATAAGGCGGACCTGGAATTCCCCAACGACCTGCTCTGGGAGCTGGACAAGATGGAATTCTACATCAATGAGACCAAGGAGACGATCACTACCAAACACCGTCCCATCGTCATCATCACTTCCAACGCGGAAAAAGAACTGCCGGACGCTTTCCTGCGCCGGTGTATCTTCCACTATATCGCCTTCCCGGATGAGGAGAAGATGCGTGAGATCATCCGGGTCCACTACGGAGATATCGACGGGAAACTGGTCGACAACGCCATCGAGGCCTTCTATGAGATCCGCAAGATGAACGATCTGCAGAAGAAGCCCAGCACATCAGAGCTTCTGGACTGGATCCAGGCCCTGATGATCAGCGGGGTCAGCGTGGAGGATCTGTCCAGCCGCATGCCCTATGTCGGCGTCCTCCTGAAGAAGAACGAGGACATCGAGGTCATGCAGGAGATCAAAGAGAAGGGTTATTCCCTTCGCCGCTGGTAGACGGTTTCTTGGAGGCTGAGTTATGTTTTTGGAATTTTTCTACCTGCTCCGGGCCAAGGGTCTTCCGGTCACACTGAACGAATGGATGACCTTGATGGAGGCTCTGGATCAGGGCCTGGCCAGGGCATCCCTGACCCGGTTCTATTATCTCTGCCGGTCGGTCCTGATCAAGTCCGAATCGGATTTTGACAAATTCGATCAGGTCTTCATGGAATACTTCGGCGGGATCGAGACGCCGGAGCAGCTGCCCCAGGAGTTCTGGGACTGGCTGAACCACGGCGAGCTGGAGCGGGATCTGGATGATCACGGCGATAAGAAGCTTTTTGCCAAAGAGCTGGAGGAACTGCTCCGCATGTTCGAGGAACGGATCAAGGAGCAGAAAGAGGAGCATCACGGAGGCAATTACTGGATCGGCACCGGGGGGACTTCGCCCATGGGACGGGGAGGCTACCATCCCAGCGGCATCCGTGTGGGAGGCCGCAGCAGGCACCGGACAGCTCTGCAGGTGGCGG
>CAMOZS010000054.1 GCA_946631075.1 uncultured Bacillota bacterium
GCCAGGCCGATCTTTCCTGCGCTGTTCTCATCCTGCAGGATAGCTGTCGTTTCGCCGGGGAAGTCTACCCCGGTCTTCCTGGTGACCCCGAAGACGTCCAGATAATCATAGAAGGTACTGATCCCGATCTTGAGGGCGATCTTCATGAATACCGGGTTGCAGGAATTGCTGACCGCTTCCTTGAGGGTCTCTGTCCCGTGGGAGTTGGGATAGGCCCAGCACTGGATGAAGCGGCCGTCGATCTTGTAGCCGCTGTTGCAGCTGTATTTCTTCTTCATGTTGGTCACGTTCTCTTCCAGAGCGGTCGATGTGGTGATCAGCTTGAATGTGGAACCGGGCTCGTATACGTCGCAGATCAGGGAATTTCTCCACATATCCGAGAGATATTCCGACTGCTCCTTATCGCTCATTTCCTCGAATTCTTTTTTCATCTTCTCATCGGAGGGCACCATGGGCTCGTTCAGATCGAAAGCCGGGCTCTGGGCCATGGCCATGATGTCCCCGGTCTCCACGTTCATGACGATCCCCAGAGCTCTCTTGGCCTTGCACCGCTTCACGGCGTTGGCCAGGGACTCCTCCAGGTAATGCTGGACGACATGGTCCAGGGTGGTCACGATATTGTAGCCGTCCTTGGCCTTGTAATACCGCTCTTCATCGTAGGTCGTGGTCAGCTGCCTTCCTCCGGTATCGGTGTAGCTGATCCAGCGGCCGGAAATGCCGCTGAGGAATGTGTTGTACTGCAGCTCCAGACCGGACAGACCCTGGTTGTCGATATTGACCGATCCCACCACGTGGGCCGCGCTTTCGCCCAGGGGATAACTGCGCTTGGTATCCTCTACGATCTCGATCCCCTTGGCCTTGGAGTCTCTTATCCTGTCCGCCTGGTCCTTGTTCAGCCCCCTGGCCACGCAGACCAGCCTTTGCTCAGAGTTCAGGATCCGGTTGATCTTGGGCTTGGGCACATCGGAATTTGCCGCGATGACCCCGGCCGTCTCGGCCATATTGGCGCTGATCTCAGCTCCTGTCTCCCCCACCTTCACGTTGTCCGGCCGGACCCAGATGGAGTAGCAGCGGATACTGACCGCCAGTTCCTCTCCGTTGGCATCATAAATGACCCCCCGCTCTGCCTTGAGGGTCTGGTCCTTGGTCTGCTGCTGGACCGCTCTGGCGGAATACTCCTGACCCTGTACGATCTGGATCCAGCCCAGACGGAAGATCAGCAGCAGCAGTACCGCGAACACCAGTATGACTAAGATGATCAGATTTCTCTTGCTCTTCTCTGATATCGACATCTTTTCCTTCCCTTATAAAGCAATCCCGGACATAGTCAAAAACAACGTCCGGGTGCTTCGAGTTTGATTGTTTATTGATAAGCTTTTGCCTTCAGTACATCCGCAAATCCTGCCGGGGGAATATCGTCGCTGGTTATGTAGACACATTTCTCCGTGTCCGCGGGAACCATGCCCAGCTCCTTCTTCGCCTTTTCCTCAACGTAACCGACCCCGTTCATGGTCGTTTCGCTGGACTGCAGGTTCTTGATCTCATCCCAAAGCAGTTCGTTCTCTCGCTGGACCTGTCCGATATCGTACCGGATCGACGCAGCGTAGGCGGTCATCACGATAAACAGGATCATCGTCATGACCAGCCCCAGAAGCAGGATCAGAAGCGCTCTTCGATCCCTCCCGGCAAAGAGCTCGATCCCGACGGTCTTTCTGGCCGTCGCCCGTCTTCTTTCCCTGTGTTCTCTGCTCTCCTGAGGCTTCATGTCCAGGCCGTATTTCTGATATTGCTCTTGGTATTGGTACCATTGCTCAGGTGCAATCATTTAACACGCCTCTTTTCGATGATTCGCAGCTTGGCGCTGCGTGCTCTCGGATTCCTTTCCAGTTCTTCTTTATCTGCTGTGATCGGCTTGCCTGTCACCTTCTTCACATCCGGCTTCTTCCCGCATACGCACACGGGAAGGTCCTTGGGACAGGTGCAGGGATCCAGTCTGGCCGCGAAGGCCTCTTTCACGATCCGATCCTCCAGAGAATGGAAGGTGATGATACAGAGCCTTCCCCCCGGAAGCAGCAGGTCACAGTATTCATCTATAGCTTCCTTCAGCTGGTCCAGCTCGCTGTTGACTTCGATCCGGATCGCCTGAAAGGTCCGCTTGGCGGGATGTGGTCCCTCTCTCCTCGCCGAAGCGGGAATTGCCGCCTTGATTATTTCCGTCAGCTGGCCGGTCGTCGTGACCGGGCCCCTGGCTCTCTCCTCCACGATGAAGTCAGCGATCCTTGAGGCCCACCGCTCTTCTCCGTAGGTGCGGATGATCCAGGCCAGCTGATCTCTGTCGTATCCGTTGATGACATCATAAGCGCTGAAGTCATCGTCTCTGTTCATCCTCATGTCCAGCGGCGCGTCGTTCATGTAGGAGAATCCCCTTCCGGCATTGTCCAGCTGAAAGGAGGATACGCCGATGTCGAGGATGGCGCCGTCAAGTCCCGGGATCTGATGCCCCTCCAGGACCTGTCTGATCTGGGTGTAGGTGCAGTGGGCGAAGATCTTATGGCAGGAATAGCCGGCAAGATGTTTCTCCGCCGCGTCCAGGGCGTCCTGGTCCCGGTCGATCCCGATGAGGGTCCCTGCCGGGCCGATCCTTGACGCGATGCCCGCCGCGTGACCGCCGCCGCCCAGAGTTCCGTCCGCATAGATCCCGCCTTCTTTGATCCGAAGACCGTCCATGCACTCTTCAAACAGCACCGGTGTATGATTAAAATCCATAGATCTCCAGTCCTTCTGCCGCTTCGCTGGCGTCCAGCAGCTCTCCCGTCTGCGGATCCAGCTCCGCGTCCCAGTTCTCCTTGCTCCAGACCTCGATCACCCGGTTGCTTCCGACCGTGATCAGTTCCTTGGTGATGCCGGCGTACTCCTTCAGTTCCTGAGGGATGGTCAACCGGCCCTGCTTATCGATATCACATTCGGCCGCGGAGGAGAAGAAATGCCGCTTCACCTTCCTGCCGGCGGGATTGCTGGTCGGCAGTCCGTCCAGCTTCTCTACGAATTTTTCCCACTCTTCCATGGTGTATATGGTCAGGCACTTGTCCAGTGCTTTGGCGATGATGCACCTGCCCCGGAGTTCCTCTCTGAATCTGGCAGGTACGATCAGCCGGTTTTTGCCGTCTATGGAGTTGTTGTACTTGCCTACAAACATAGAGACCCCTTTCATCCTATTATCACCACCATTTTAATCCACTACCCTCCATTTGTCAACCACTATCCTCCCCCTGCGCCCCATCTGACCGCCCCATCCTCCACCGCGTGATCCCCCATCCTTTCCCGCCCCTCCGCATCTTTATCCAAAAACCTATCTCCCGGGGCCCTTAAAACATTGAAAATACTTGAATTTAGCGGATTTGCAGTGTATGATAATGACGAATAGAGACTGTTTATTTATACTATGGAGGAGCATCCATGAAACGTTCGGGAACACTACTGCTTGTCATCTCAGTTTTTTGCATCATATTTATCCTCGCTGGCTGCTCAACAAAGGACAGTGACCAGGATTTCGACGGAGAGTACGACATCGAAGCCCTGCAGACAGAATACGCGGATCAGCTGATCCGGGACGGGGCCGAAACAGTGGTCGGCACCATCGAGATCACAGGTTCGGAAGAGAATTATACGGTCACCGTCAATGAGAAGAAGGTCGTTCCCAACGAGAACTACGAAGAAGGCTATTACATCGCGGACCGGAACATGGCCAACACCTACCCTCTGGGCAGCGATCAGGGGATCGTAGCCATGGAGAACGGCGCTCCGGTCGTCTGCACGACCGAGGACTTCATCAAGAACCACTCCGGGGACAGCGAGTCTCTCTATACCGTCTATCTGATCGGGGATGTGGTCGAGCTGATCCTTCCTCTGGATCCCAAGTCTGTGATCGGGCAGGAATGATCATTCTGAGCCTGGAGGTCTTCTATGCCTGTTCCTGATCCTGTTGCATTCACCATCTTTCATATCGATATCATGTGGTACGCGATCCTGATCTCATTCGGGATCGTTCTTGCTGCCGGCATCTGCTGTATCCGCGCACCAAAAAAGGACCTGACTTCAGATCAGATCCTTAATTTCGTGATCATCTGCGTGCCGGCCGGCATCATCGGCGCCCGCCTCTACTACGTCCTCTTTCACTGGGACTGGTACGCGGGGGACTTCTTTCAGATCATCAACATCCGGGCCGGCGGTCTTGCTATCCACGGAGGTCTTATCGCGGGGCTTGGCACCGCCGCTCTTCTCTGCTATTTCTGGAAGATACGGCCCCTGACCCTGCTGGATCTGGCCGCCCCCTCCATCGCCCTGGCCCAGTCCATCGGACGCTGGGGCAACTATTTCAATTCGGAAGCCCACGGGGGGCCCACCGATCTTCCCTGGGCCATCATGGCAGACGGTCAGTCCGTCCACCCCACCTTCCTCTATGAGTCGATCTGGTGCTTCCTTCTCTTCCTCTTCCTCCTCTGGCTGGATAACCGTCCAAAGGCTGGGAAGGGCCCGGGATCCTCTTTCGAGGGCCGGATCATCCTGACCTACGGGATGCTCTATTCTCTGGAACGCTTCTTCGTCGAAGCCCTCCGCACCGACAGCCTGATGATCGGACCCTTCAAGCAGGCCCAGGTCATCAGCCTGGTCATCTTCATCGTCTGCCTGGCAGCCTATATCCTTCTGCGCCGCCGGGCCGGGTCAAAGAAGTAAACTCCCTGATCACACGTTGAAGAGGAAGTGGCAGATGTCCCCGTCCTTGACCTCATAATCCTTGCCTTCCGACCGGAGCCATCCGTGCTCCTTGGCGGTAGACAGCTTGCCGCCGGCTTCCATCAGCTTATCATAGGCGATGGTCTCCGACCGGATGAATCCCTTCTCAAAGTCGGTATGGATCTTGCCGGCCGCCTGGGGAGCCAGGGTGCCCCTCTTGATGGTCCAGGCCCGGGTCTCATCCTCGCCTGTGGTGATGAAGGAGATCAGATCCAGGAGAGCGTAGGAAGACTTGATCAGCTTCTCAAGGCCAGCTTCCTCGATGCCCAGTTCCTCAAGGAACATCTCTCTCTCCTCGTCATCCAGTTCGGACAGTTCCGCCTCCACCTTGGCGCAGATGACCACTACCTGAGACCCTTCAGCCTTTGCATAGTCACGGACCGCCTGGACGTATTCGTTGTCTTCTCCGGCGGCGTCCTCCTCGGACACGTTGGCCGCGTAGATGACCGGCTTGTAGGAGAGCAGGTCCAGACTTTTCACGAAGGCCGCTTCCTCGTCATCCAGTTCCATGGCCCTGGCGGATGTGCCGTCTTCGATGAACTCGGCGACCCGCTTCAGCAGATCCAGTTCCTTCTGCAGGGACTTGTCTCCCTTGAGGTTCTTCTGGGTCTTCTGGATCCGGCGCTCCAGCACCTCCATGTCGGAGAGGATCAGTTCCATGTTGATGGTCTCGATGTCGGAGATGGGATCGATCCTGCCGTCCACGTGGACCACGTTGCTGTCCTCGAAACAGCGGACGACGTGAACGATGGCCTCGACCTCACGGATGTGGCCCAGGAACTTGTTGCCCAGGCCCTCTCCCCTGCTGGCCCCCTTGACCAGGCCCGCGATATCGCAGAACTCGATGGTCGTGTAGATGGTCTTCTTCGAATGATAGATCTCGGACAGCTTGGTCACCCGCTCATCGGGCACGGTCACCACGCCCACGTTGGGCTCGATGGTGCAGAAGGGATAGTTGGCCGCTTCCGCCCCGGCTTTGGTGATGGCGTTGAAGAGGGTGCTCTTGCCTACGTTCGGCAGTCCGACGATTCCTAATTTCATATCTATTTGTACTCCTTCTTTTATGATTTCAGCGGCAATATTATATCATTTGCCTCTATGCGGCTCAACCGTTTTCACTCCATATCATCCCGCAGGGACTTGCCGCTGTTGGACTCCTCCACCGGGGCCAGGGTCAGGCCGATGACGCCCGCCAGGATCAGGGTTCCGCACACGTAATGGTACCAGTAGAGAGGCTCCCCGAGGATCAGGGCTCCCGCGATGATGGACACCAGAGTGGACGCGCTGTTGAAGGCGGTGCTCTGGACGATCTGCATATGGGCCAGCATGAAGGCCATGAACTGGGCCGACAGCAGGATGCATCCGATGCCCAGGAAGGATACCCAGATCACGAACTGAGGGTGCCTTAAGGGCTCGAAAAGGCTGTAGAGATCGTGGTCAGCCAGGGCCCGGACCAGAGCCGCCCCGTAGAAGATGACGAAGCCTCCCGCCGCGATGCAGGTCGTGATCTCGATGGGAGCGAACACTCCCCGGACATAGCGGGCGGACACGTTCTGACAGCCCATGAAGATGCTGCTGATGGTCATGATGATCAGGCCGGTCACGTTGAGCCGGATATCGGTGGCGTTCAGGATGACCAGGACCAGGAGGGCCGCTACCGTCACCACCACGAAGATGTTCTGCAGCCGGGTGGACCGCTCGCCCAGGACGATCCGGCCGATGATCTTGGCGAAGATGGGCACCATGGCGTAGACGATGGCCCCCTCGATGGATGTGGTGAAATACATGGCCAGGATCTGCAGGATCATGAAGAGCATATAAAAAGCGGCAGTCATGTAGAGCATTTTCTTAGGCCGGCCCGGCTCCTTCTTCGGGTACTTGCCCAGGGCCCTGCTTCCCAGGATGAACAGGATGACCCCGATCAGGGCAGCCATATACCGGTAGGCCAGCAGGACCAGGGTGTCCGCGAAGGGCACGCACTGCTTGATACCGAAAAAGGAGAATCCGACGCAGCCGGTGAATGCCACCCCTGCCGCGTACAGTTTCCACTTGCTGACTTCCTGCGCTCCTGTGCTCATAAAATAACTCCTCTTACAAAAATTTCCACTCCGATAAAAATCAGGATGCAGCCGCCGAGGATCCCGGCCTTTCCGGCCAGGCGCGTCCCCAGCTTTTTGCCGGCGGTCAGCCCTCCCATACAGATCAGGAAGGTCACCGCCGCTATGATCAGGGCCGCCCCAAAGGCTGCGCCCGCCCCGTAGCCGGCAATGGCGAAGCCCACCGACAGGGCGTCGATGGAAGTGGCTACGCCCTGGACCAGCAGGGTCCCCATGGTAAGGACCCGGGTCTCTTCACTGACCTCCGCCCCGCCTCTTGCCTCCAGGATCATCTTTCCTCCGATCCACAGGAGCAGGGCCAGAGCGATCCAGGGAATGAATCCCTCGAAGGCCCGGAACTGGCGGACCATCTCATGGACGCAGAACCAGCCGATGACCGGCATCAGAAACTGGAAGAAGGCGTAGGTCCCGGCGATCAGGACCTCCTTTCGCCTCCTCATACCCGGCTCGCTGAGCCCGTTGGCGATAGACACCGAAAAAGCGTCCATGGCAAGGCCGATGCCAAGCAGCACGCTGTTCAGAACGAAACCGATCATCGCAGAAGATCCTCCACCCGGTACATGGGGAATCCGATCACGTTGTCCATGTCCCCTTCGATGTGATCGATGTATTTGCCGAAGGACTCCTGGATGGCGTAGCCGCCGGCCTTATCGTAGGGCTCCGGGGTCTGCACATAGGCCCGCAGCTCCTCATCGGAATAATGGCCGAAATACACATCGGTCACGTCATAGAGGCACCTTTTCTCCGCCGGATCGGCGGCGCTGTCGATCAGGCAGACCCCGGTGATCACCTGGTGCTTCTGATCTCTGAGCATGGAAAGGATCCGGAAGGCCTCTTCCTCCCCCCGGGGTTTGCCGATGATCTGCCCCTCATAGACCACGATGGTATCGGCCGCGATGATCAGTCCCTGCCTCTCTTCCGCCACATGGGCGGCCTTGGCAAAGGAAAGATACATGACCGCGGTTTCCGGACTCATGGCAATGGGAAGGCTCTCGTCGATCTGTGCCGGGTGGATCTCCGCCCGGATCCCCCTCTTCTGAAACATCTCCATCCGCCGGGGCGAGGCACTGGCCAGAATGATATCCTCCCGCATCACAGGTTACCTACCGCTTCCCCCAGCACCTTCCCGATGGGGTCATGGATCACCAGATCGGCCCGGCCGTCGTAGGATGTGCTGGACTTATTGATCAGGACCAGGTGCTTTCCCCGGAAGTAGTTGACGAATCCCGCCGCCGGATAGACCACCAGCGAAGTCCCGCCGATGATCAGGGTATCCGCCCCGCCGATGGCATCCACCGCTCCCCGGATCTGGGCGTCATCCAGCATCTCCTCATAGAGGACCACGTCCGGCTTGACGATCCCTCCGCACTTTTCGCATTTGGGGATGTGTCCCTCGCAGCGGTCCGGATCCATCACATAGTCAAGATCGTAGGATGCTCCGCAGTCCATGCAGAAATTCCGCAGGACCGATCCGTGCAGCTCGTAGACGGTTTTGCTGCCGGCCTTCTGATGGAGGCCGTCGATGTTCTGGGTCACTACCGCCGAAAGCTTTCCCATCTCCTCCAGTTTAGCCAGGGCCAGATGGGCCGGGTTGGGCTGGGCCTCGGGGTAGACCATGTTGTTCTTATAGTAGTCAAAAAAGGTCTCTGTATCCCGCAGGAAAAAGCTGTGGGAGATCATCTGCTCCGGACTCATGCCGTAAGCCTGCTGGGCATTGTACAGGCCCTGCTCCGACCGGAAATCCGGGATGTCGCTTTCGGTGGAGACCCCCGCCCCGCCGAAAAAGACGATGTTATCGCTCTCTTTTAATATCTTTGTCAGTTCCTCATACATAGATCCGTCCTCCTTTTTATTTTCTGATCCGGTCGACTACGCAGAAGACGATCACCGCCCCCGCCGCCGTCGCCAGCGTCGCTATGAAAGTCAGCATCTTGGCTCCGCTCACATCCAGGATCCATCCGCCCAGAAGGCTGGAAAAGATCGTGGTCACTGTGATCATGGTGGTGAACAGGGCCTGTCCCCGGACCGCCTCGCCCGGGCTCATATTCTCTCCAGTGAAATAGACCATGCCCGGAAGGAAAAGGGCGAAGGACACCAGCTGGAAGGCCTGGGCCGCGTAGAGCATGGCTACCGAACCGGCCAGCCAGCAAAGGCCGATCTTCACTGTGAATCCGGCCGCCGCCACCTTGAGCAAAAGCTGGCAGGAGAACCGCCTCTTCAGCCGGCTGAAGAAGACCATGGTCGGGATCTCCAGAAATGCCATCACTCCCAGGATCCGCCCCATATCCTCGCTGGTTCCGCCCACATCGGTCACGATCTGGACCATATAATTGTTCAGGATCGAGTTGCTGAAAAACAGCCCCACGACTCCGATATTGAGTACGAAAAAGAGTTTGTTGCGCCGGATGAATTCCCGCAGGGGGATCTTTTCCTCCTCCGCCTTCTC
>CAMOZS010000055.1 GCA_946631075.1 uncultured Bacillota bacterium
TGCCGTTGGTCAGGATCTGCGGGACGTCGAACATCTGCAGACCGCCGATCATGGAAGTGATCAGTACGTAGACCAGGATCGGCCGGATCATCGGCAGTGTGATCTTAAAGAAAGTTTGTGTGGACGAGCATCCGTCCAGTTCCGCCGCTTCGAAGAGCGAGGGGCTGATCCCCATGACCGCTGCCATCAGCAGTATGGTGGTATTACCGAACCACATCAGGAAATTCATCAGGCCTACCAGGCCTCTGGATCCCCATACAGATGACAGGAAGCGGAAGGGTTCGTCCAGGATCCCGGCGGAAACCAGGAAGTGGTTGACCGGGCCATTGGTCGAAAACAGGGCGAAGAACAGCATCGCAAAGGCGCTTGCCATGATCAGGTTCGGCATATAGATGACGACCTTGAAGAACTGCTTGCCCTTGATCCGCAGGCGAACGTCGGTGAACCACGCCGCCAGCAGCAGTGAGATAATGATCTGCGGGACAAAGCCCAGCAGCCACATGATTACGGTATTTCCCATATATTTCGGAAAGTCGCTCGCGAAGAGCTCATGATAATTCTCGAAACCTACGGGGTTCGGTCCTATGATGGTCAGACCCGATCTGTAGTACTCGAAGAAACTATAGTAAACGGTCGAGATCATAGGAACGAGCTGAAATATAAAGAATGCTATGAAGAACGGCAAAATGAAGATGTATCCCCATTTCGCGTAACTGATTTCTTTTCGCTTACCAAGTCGTTCCATCCCGTTGTCCTCCTCTTTCGGGAAGTAAGGGCTTATTCCGCCCAGCCTTTGCTTAATATAAAGGGTGGCATGAAAGCCACCCTTTATCTCTCAGACTCTTGGTCGCTTAGTCTTCCGGCCAAACAACTGTTTCCAGTTCAGGATACTTTTCTTTGATCGCGGTCTCGAAGTTGGCCTTAGCCTTGTCTTCGTCTACCTTGCCATCGAAGTAATCCTTGAATGCTGTCTGCATGCCTTCATTGATACCCTGGTCATAGGGGCCAGCGTTGCTCATGTCGATCTTCGGAGCAGCCTCTGCGAACAGAGCGATGTGGTTCTGGCCACCCAGGAATGCGGAACCGAATTCCGGATCGTCAGCCAGTTCCTGCATAGCAGCCTGGTTGTTGGTGTAATCCTGTGTGTCAACGGTGATCTGCTTCATGATGTCCTTATCGCAGGTCAGCTTTCTCATGACATCGGCAACCAGTGTTGGGTTGTCTGTTCCTGTAGCAGCGCAGATCCATGTGCCGCCCCAGTACCAGCTTGCCGGTCCCTGGCAGACTGCGTAGTCACCGAAGATACCGTTGCCTTCTTCCATCTTGCCGCCTTCAGCCTCAGGTGTCTCGAGGGAGTTGCCGGCCAGTGTGAAGTTGATGCCCCATGTGGAGTAGAAGAATCCGAATACATCGCCGCTCGGACCCTGGTCCTTGTTCCACGCGTCATCCCACAGGGAAGTCTTGTTGTTGTAACCTTTCTCGGTGAATTCCTTTGTCTGGTCTACCCAATCCATGACTGCCGGGTCGATCTTGATGGTCTTGCCATCTTCGACGTAAGGAGCAGAAACGTTGTTGGAGAATACACGGAAGGAATCATCATAACCGGACAGCATCTTGTAGCCCTTGGCCTTTGCCTGCTCAGCTACATCCTCGAACTTGTCCCAGTCAGACAGAGCCGCCTGAACTTCTTCCGGATCGTCGGTTCCCAGAACGTCCTTAGCGATGGATCTTCTGTAAGCGAACAGTCCCGGAGTTGCCTGCCATGTGGTGCCCTTGAGGACGCCGTTGGAATCGGTGACGATGTCCTTGGTGTACTGATACTGGTCTGCCATCTCATCTTCGGTCAGGCCCAGATCGGTAACGCCCATGGTTGCGTCAGAATTGACATACTTCAGAGCGTAGTCCGCTTCGACCAGGAAGATGTCGATCTTGCTGTCAGCGTCGGCGTCAGCCTGTGCCAGCAGAGCTTCGTCCAGCTTGTCCTGATAGTTGTTGTTCTCATTCGGATTGATGGTCCACTTAACGACAGTGCCATCATTCAGAGTTGTTGTGGACTTGTCCTCAGCAACTTCCTTGACTTCCGGATAGTAATCGTTGAATCTGCTCTGGAATTCATCGTTCCAGCACCAGACGTTCAGAGTCGTGCCTTCTGCGGCCGTTTCATCTGTTGCAGGTTCTTCACTGGAACCGCCGCATGCTGCCATGCTGAATGCCATAGCACCGGCCAGCGCCAGACCTGCGAGAATCTTAAAACGCTTCTTCATTTTTCTCCTCCTACTTACTGATTCCGGGATGTTCCTGTTGTTGTCAGGCTTCCCTCGTCCTTACGCTGTATCCCCCTAACAGTTCCCCTGATACGTTGATCTGCTCCGCCTCAGAGGTCTTACGATGCTCAATCGTTTCGACAAGCTTTTGTACGGATCGTCTGCCGATCTCGTCCGCGTCCTGATGCCAGGTCGTCAGAGCCGGATGGACTACGCTTGCAAGCTTGATCCCATCGTACCCTGTCACGCTGATGTCCTCCGGTATGGAGAGCCCGCGTCTGCCGATCTCGGTGATGCCTCCCAGATAGGAGAAATCGTCCGGATACATGATCGCTGTCGGCGGATCGGCCAGGTCCAGCAGCTTCCGGGTCATCTTCTCGGATGATTCAGGATCGTGATATCTTGCCCCGAGTACATAATCCTCGCGGACCGGGATCCCATGCTCCGCCAGCGCCCGGTAATAACCGTTGAGCCTCTTGCCTGTCACCGACGACTCTTCGCCGTGGATAAAAGCGATCTTCCTGTGTCCTGCCTCGATCAGATGACTGGTCAGCTTGCGGTTGCCTTCGATGTTGTCCGAAAGTATGCAGCTGATGTTGTCAAAGGTGTAGTCGATCGTTACGATCGGTACCTCGCTTCGCACCAGCTCGATCACCGGCGCGCTCTCGAAGTCGACACAGGCGATGACGACCCCATCACAGCGACGATAGCGGCAGTGTTCCAGGAACGAGACCTCCTGTCCGCCGATGTAACGGCTGATGAAGGTGATATCGTACCCGAGTTTCTCCGCCTCCTTCTTGACGCTGTTCAGGATCAGCGAAAAATATTCGTGGGTCAGCCCGCTCATGGTCCCATCCTCAAACAAGACACCTATGTTATGAGAAATGTTCGTCTTCAGCAGTCTGGCCGCTGCGTCCGGCATGTAATGCATCTCTTTCGCAGTACGCCGGACCAGATCCACCGTTTCCTTGCTGATCTCGGAATAACCGTTCAAAGCCTTGGAAACTGTTGCCGGGGATACACCACACGCGCGAGAAATGTCTTTAATGGTAGTCAATGCTGTCACTCCTTCCTGCGGTGATTTCCCCTTACTGTTAGCGAATACGTTTTCGTGATTTCATTGTATCCTGTTTTTATTCTGCCGTCAACTATAAATTTCAAACGATTTCGTAAAAGATATTTACTTTTGCCACCCCGATACTGTATAATGGCGGTAATTTCAACGAAAACGGTTTCTTTCAAATGTTAAAAAATATTTCTGACCTGGAGGACCATATATGAAATTCGGATATTTTGACGACGACCACAGAGAATATGTTATCACAACGCCTCAGACTCCCCTGCCCTGGATCAACTATCTGGGCTCGGGCGAGTTCTTCCGTCTGATCTCCAACACCGGCGGCGGCTACTGTTTTTACAGGGACGCCAGACTTTTGCGGCTGACCCGCTACCGCTACAATAACAGCCCCCTGGACAGCAACGGTATCTACTATTATATAAAGGCTGGAGAAACAGTCTGGAATCCGGGCTGGCAGCCGACCCAGACTGATCTGGACCGCTACAGCTGCCGTCACGGCCTGGGATATACCGTGATCGAAGGCGCAAAAGACGGGATCTGCGCCCGCCAGGAAGTCTTCGTTCCTCTGGAGGATCCCTGCGAACTGACCCGGATCAGCCTGACGAACGAAAGCAACGAAACTAAAGAGCTGGACCTCTTCAGCTACGTCGAGTTCTGCCTCTGGGATGCCAACGATGACGCGACCAACTTCCAGAGAAACTACTCCATCGGCGAAGTCGAAGTGGAGGGCAGCGAGATCTATCATAAGAGCGAATACCGGGAAAGACGCCGGCATTTCGCCGTCTTTTCCGTCAATTCCCCCATCGACGGCTTCGATACTGACCGGGATGAATTCGCGGGCACCTACGGCAGCCCCGCGGCTCCCGCCTCTGTCCTGGAAGGCAAAAGCAGATGCAGTATCGCCCACGGATGGGCTCCGGTGGGAAGCCACCACATCCACCTGCAGCTGGCTCCAGGCGAAACTGTTTCGCGGATTTTCGTCCTGGCCTACTGCGAAAACCCGAAAGATAAGAAATTCGTTTCGCCGGGCGTGATCAACAAGGCACCTGCCCAGGAGATCCTGTCCCGTTACCGGACTGACGCCCAGTTCGACGCAGCTCTCAGTGAACTGAAGGAGTACTGGACGAAACTGCTTTCGTCCTATCATATCGAAAGCAGCGACGAGAGACTGAACCGTCTGGTCAACGTCTGGAATCAGTACCAGTGCATGGTCACCTTCAACATGAGCCGGTCGGCCAGCTACTTTGAAAGCGGCATGGGCCGGGGCATGGGCTTCCGCGACTCCTGTCAGGACCTGCTGGGATTCGTCCATCTGATCCCCGAACGGGCCAGAGAACGGATCCTTGACATCGCCAGCACCCAGTTCCCCGACGGCAGCGCCTATCACCAGTATCAGCCTCTGACCAAGAGAGGTAATATGAGCGTCGGCAGCGGATTCAACGACGATCCGCTGTGGCTGATCGCCGGCACCAGCGCCTATCTGCGGGAAACGGGCGATTATTCCATCCTGGACGAACCCTGTCCCTTTGACAATGATCCGGACAACACCGCTCCACTGATGGAGCACCTGCGCCGGAGTGTAAACTACACCAGGACACATTTGGGTCCCCATAAACTGCCCCTGATCGGACGGGCTGACTGGAACGACTGCCTGAACCTGAACTGTTTCTCCGAGGAACCGGGAGAAAGCTTCCAGATCACCGGACCCAGCGAGGGCCCTGTGGCGGAAAGCGTCTTCATCGCCGGCATGTTCGTCAAATATGGCCGGGAATACGCGGATATCTGCTCGGCCATCGGCCTTGACGGCGAAGCAGAAGAGATCCACCGTGACGTGAAGGCTATGACAGAAACGACTCTGGATGCCGGATGGGACGGGGCCTGGTTCCGCAGGGCCTATGACGCCTTTTCCAACCCTGTCGGCTCCAGCCTTTGCGAAGAAGGCAGGATCTTCATCGAGCCCCAGGGCATGTGCGTCATGGCCGGCATCGGTCTGGAGACCGGTCAGGCCCAGCAGGCTCTGGACAGCGTACAGGAGCATCTGGAGACCGAGTACGGCCTGGTCCTCCTGCAGCCCGCCTATACGGTCTATCATCCGGAGCTTGGCGAGATCACATCCTATCCGCCGGGCTATAAGGAAAACGCCGGCATCTTCTGCCACAACAACCCCTGGGTCGTCTGCGCGGAGACTCAGCTTGGGCATGGAGGAAGAGCTTTTGACCTCTTCCGCAGGACCTGCCCCATCTACCTGGAGGACATCAGCGAGATCCACCGGACCGAGCCCTATGTCTACTGCCAGATGATCGCCGGCAAGGACGCAGCGAAACCGGGCGAGGGCAAGAACAGCTGGCTCACCGGTACAGCCGCCTGGACCTTTACCAGCATCAGCCAGTACATTCTCGGGATCCAGCCCCGGCTGGACGGCCTGATGGTCGATCCCTGCATTCCGGCGGACTGGACAGGCTTCACCTGCACCCGGAAGTACAGAGGGGTGGCCTATAACATCACCGTTTCCAATCCGGACGGGGTCGAAAAGGGAATCCGGTCCATGACGGCGGACGGTGCTCCCGTCACCGGCACCATGCTCCCTCTGGCTCCTGCCGGGAGCACGGTCGATGTGCAGGTGGTAATGGGATAGCAGAGGAGGCTTGAGATGAAACTGGAATTTCCGAAAGGCTTTATCTGGGGCTGCGCCAGCGCCTCCTATCAGATCGAGGGTGCCCCTGCGGAAGATGGCAAGGGTCCGTCCATCTGGGACGTGTTCAGCCATAAACCGGGAGCGATCGCTGGCGGATTCACCGGCGACGTGGCCTGCGACGCCTACCACCGGCTGGATGAAGACCTGGACCTGATGGGGAATCTGGGCATCCCCAACTACCGATTCAGCATAAGCTGGCCCCGGGTCATCCCTCAGGGGACCGGCCCGGTAAATGAGGCAGGCCTTGCCTATTACGACCGTGTCGTGGACGGCTGCCTGGCCCGGGGGATCACCCCCTGGATCACCCTCTACCACTGGGATCTTCCTCAGGCCCTCCAGGACAAGGGCGGATGGGAATCGCGGGAAACGGCGGAGGCTTTCGCCGGATTCGCCCGGCTGATCGCCGATCATTTCCGGGAACGGGTCCATCACATCATGACCATCAATGAGCCCCAGATCATCGTCGGTCTGGGATACGGGGCCGGCCTTCACGCTCCGGGCCTGAAACTGCCGGCAGACCGTCTCTTCGCCTGCTGGCACAATGTAATGCTGGCCCACGGCCTGGCGTCAAAAGAGATCCGCCTCTCATCCCCGGATTACCGGATCGGCCTCTCTTCCACCGGCGCTCTGGGTTATATTGCGGACCATACCGAGGAGACTCCCGCCGACCTGCCTGAATTCAGTTTCCATACACTGAAACCGGACGAGCCGGCCGACCCTTCCAGCTACTGCTGGTTCAACCACCACTGGTTCCTGGATCCGGTCTGCCTGGGCCATTATCCGGACGATCCGGACTCTCCCTGGGCTTCCTGCGCTGAAGGAGTCAGCCAGTCTGACCTGGACCTGATCTGCCAGCCGCCGGACTTCATCGGCATGAATATCTACAACGGGACAGAACTTGATCCTCAGCGGGGCTACGCTCCGGCACCCAAATATCCGGGCTATCCCCGGACTTCTCTGAAGTGGCCGGTCACACCGGAAGTCATGTACTGGGGATGCCGGCAGATCTACGAGCGTTACGGTCTTCCGATCTGCATCACCGAAAACGGCCAGGGCTGCCATGACCGGATCTTCCTGGACGGAAAGGTCCACGATCCCGACCGGATCGATCTGCTGCACCGCTATCTGGGAGAGCTGTCCGCGGTCTGCGCCGACGGTGTCCCTGTCCTTGGCTATTTCCACTGGTCCTTCACTGACAATCTGGAATGGCACTCCGGCTACGATGACCGGTTCGGCCTGATCTACGTGGATTACCGGGATCAGCGCAGGATCCCCAAGGACAGCGCCCGTTGGTATTCGGACCTGATCCATCGATGAGCCTTCATCCTCCGGGATCAGCGGCCCTCCTTTGCTCCATAGACGGAGCACGCACTTTCGTGTATAATCGAAGCAGAAAGAGAATCACGAAAGAGAGCACTGATTGAAATGAAGCCAGCAGATAAACAGACAGCACTGAAGAATATGATGAAAACCGATCCGGCATCCTTTGATTTCGAGAAGTGGGAAAAATGCATGACCGAAGTCCTGGAGGAGAGTCCGGATCTTCTTCTGACCGAAAGCGACAAGCAGGGCGAGCCTGCCCTTCGGGCGGAGATCTCCCGCTACCTGTACCGTTCCCGGGGAGTCGTCTGCACGCCTCAGCAGGTCATCGTCAGCGCCGGAGTACAGCAGCTGGTCAACCATCTGGCCAAGATTCTCAAGCTGATGGATATCGAGCACGTCTGCACAGAAGACCCCGGCTATACTCCGGTACGGAGCATCTTCCGCGACTGGGGTTTCAGCATCAGCAATGTCCCCGTCAAAGAGGACGGCATTGCCATCGAAAAGCTTCCTACCAATATCCGCACTGCCGCTTATGTCTGTCCCCAGAATCAGTTCCCTACCGGCGCCGTTATGCCGGAAGGACACCGCCAGCTTTTGCTTGAGTGGGCGGAGGAGAACGACAGTCTGGTGATCGAAGACGACTATAACAGCGTCCTGATCGGATCTGATCAGCCGGCGCCGGCCCTGCAGGGTCTGGACAGCGGCCGCCGTGTCGTGTATATGAGCACCTTCAGCCCGACCCTCTTCCCCGCGGTGAGGATCAGTTATATGGTGCTCCCTCAACCAATGGCCGAGCTCTTTGATTCGATCAAGGATGAGTATGATCAGACCTGCTCGAAGACGGAGCAGCTGACCCTGGCCCGGTTCATGAGCGAGGGCTGGTATCAGCAGAATCTGGAACGGGTCCGGGAGCTTTATTCCCGGAAGCTGCGGTCCGCCCTTGACGCGATCAGCGAGTACGGCAGCGAGGGCAATTTTATCAGCGTTGAAAACACACGGTCCGGGGTCAATATCATTCTTAAGATCGATACCCACGCCCGGGTGATCAGCGAGGGAACTTCCGGCAGCGAGCGAACGGTCGAGATCCGCAGGGAAATGACCGGCCGTCTGATCCGGGCCGCGGGAGCACTGGGCATCAAGGTCCGTGACGTCAGCCAGCTCAGCAGCAACGGCCAGATCTACCTGATCCTTTCCTATGATCAGATCCCCCTGGATGAGATCTCCGGGAGCATCCGGGACCTGATCCAGGTCTTCCGGTCCGAGATCCTCAAGGGCGGTCTGGACATCCCCTGTGTTTACGAGGTCATCCGTCTCACCGACGGCAGGCCCCAGTTTTTGCCGGAGCATTTCGCCCGGCTCGAGAATTCCCTCGGGAGCATCGGGATGGCAGTGCCCTTCTCTGCGCAAAGGCTGGAGTCAGGCATCCGCGCTCTGGCTGAGGAAGGACACATCCTGGACCATAATCTCAAGCTGGAAGTGGATATCAGCGGCCACGGAGTCCTGTATCTGAATCCTACTCACTATCCTTCCGCCGAACAGTACGAGCGGGGCGTTGCCACGGACCTGTTCTACGGAGAGCGCAAGAATCCCAACATCAAAATGATGGACCAGGCCCTGCGGGACGCTACGGACCAGGCTATCCGTGAACACCATCTGTACGAGGTGATCCTGGTGGACCGGGACGGACAGATCACCGAGGGCAGCCGTTCCAATGTTTTCTTCATTCGCGGCGGCGAGGTATTCACTTCACCCCTCCATCAGGTCCTGCCGGGCGTCACCCGGGGGAAGATCGTCGAGATCCTGCAGTCGAGGAATGTTCCTGTCCATGAGGAAGCCATTCCGGCATCGGAGATCGGTACATTCGACGCCGCCTTCATCAGCGGCACATCTCCCAAGGTCCTGCCCATCGCTTCGATCGGGGATCAT
>CAMOZS010000056.1 GCA_946631075.1 uncultured Bacillota bacterium
AGATCGACATTCCGACCCACAGCATACCGATGTTGTACGTGGTCCATTTACGTTCTGCAACCGAAGTCGGCTTCAGGTCTTCGTTGTAATAAGGCGAAGACACGAGCTCGGCTCTGGCTTCTTCAGAAAGTTCGAACAGACCATTCCGTTCAACTTGTGAATACTTAGCCATAAAACACCTCCATATTCAGATTTTTATGATATATAATAACAAATAAATTATACTACAAAATTTTCAGAATGAAACTGGTTTTTGGATTTTTTTTGCCGCCCCCCGGGTCACCTTTTTCGGTCCATTCTCTCAAACCGTTGAAATTACTGGTTTTTCGGATTTTTAGCTTCATAAAATAATTCTATTTTTTCCAGAAAATTCTTTTATCCATTCAATTATTATCGACAAAATAGTCTGATATTGAATATTTATTCAGCAAGATAGTTCTATTTTATCAGAACGTCCAGCCTTTGCATGCTGATGTAACGGGTTTCATCCCTCCGCAAAAAGTGCTGCCGGGAGCAAGTTCCGGTAGTGCAAATCCGCCTCTTCATGGTACAATGGACACACTTGAAAAACACCGAACGAAACGGGAGGAAAAGTACTATGTTAGGAAACTTCGGTTACTGCAATCCGACCCGGCTGTATTTCGGCGACAACTCGCTGAAGTATCTGAACCGGGAGCTGAAGAAATACGGTCCCAACCTGCTGCTGGTCTACGGCGGCGGTTCCATCAGGAAGAACGGCATCTATGACGAGGTCATGCAGATCCTGGAAATGAACGATAAAAATGTAGTTGAACTGGCCGGCGTCATGTCCAACCCCACGGTACATAAGCTGTATGAAGGCATCGAACTGGCAAGGAAGCATGACATCGATCTGATCCTGGCCGTCGGCGGCGGTTCCGTCTGCGACTATGCCAAGGCTCTTTCGATCTCGGTCTTCTGCGAGGACGACCCCTGGGAGAAATACTATGTCCGCCAGGAGCGGCTGGGCAATGAGGTGGTCCCTGTGGGCTGCATCCTGACTATGGTCGGCACCGGCTCCGAGATGAACGGAGGCTCCGTCATCACCCACCCCGAGCAGAAGCTGAAGATCGGCCACACTTTCGGCGATGAGGTCATGCCGAAGTTTTCGATCCTGAACCCGACTTATACCCTGACCGTTCCCCGCTATCAGATGGTCGCCGGTTTCTTCGATATCATGTCCCACATCCTGGAACAGTATCTGTCCGGCGAGGACGACAGCACCACCGACTATATCGCGGAGGGCCTGATGAAGTCCCTGATCCACAGCAGCCGTATCGCCGTGAAGGATCCCCAGGACTACGAGGCCCGGTCCAACATCATGTGGACCGCCACCTGGGCCCTGAATTCCCTGCTGTCCCGGGGCAAGACCACCGACTGGGAAGTCCATATGATCGGCCAGGCGGTCGGCGCGGTCACCGACGCTACCCACGGCATGACCCTTTCCGCGGTCTCCCTGCCCTACTACCGCTTCATCATGAAGGACGGCCTGGCCAGGTTCAGACGGTTCGCGGTCAATGTCTGGGATGTGGATCCGGAGGGCAAGTCGGATGAGGCTGTCGCAAAGGCTGGACTCAAGGCTCTGGCGGGCTGGATGAAGGAGATCGGCGTGGTCACCCATCTTAAGGATCTGGGCGTGGAGGAATCCATGTTCGACGCCATCGCCGACGGCACTTTCCTGCTGAAGGGCGGCTACCGGGTCCTGACCAGGGACGATGTTATTGAAATACTGAAGGAGAGCATGTAAATTGGAAAACACTATGAACTATGAAAAACTGGCGGAGCTGCTGTTCCCCCACATCGATAAGACACCTGAAGATTACGAAGCCATGTTCCCGGCCCGGGACCTGCCTGAAGGGGCTATGGTCACAAGACTGGGGCCCAGCCCCACCGGTTTCATCCATCTGGGCAACCTGTACGGGGCTTTCGTGGATGAGCGGCTGGCCCATCAGTCAGGCGGCACCTTCTATCTGCGGATCGAGGACACTGACGACAAGCGTTACGTGGAAGGGGCGGTCGAGACCATCACTTCCGCCCTCCGCTTCTTTGATGTGCAGTTCGACGAGGGAGCAGGTCCGGACGCGGACGCTGCCTCTGTTCCCGCGGCTGAGGGCTCCGGCATCGGCACCGGCGATTACGGTCCATATTACCAGAGCCGGCGGGGCGAGATCTATCAGACCTTCGTCAAGGATCTGGTGGCCCGGGGCCAGGCTTACCCCTGCTTCCTGACCGAGGAGGAGATCGCCGCGATCCGTGAGGAGCAGGAGGCGGCCAAGGTCACCACCGGCATCTACGGGGAATACGCCCGCTGCCGTGATCTTTCCTATGAGGAAGTAGCTGCCGCCATCGAGGCGGGCAAGCCCTACGTCATCCGGATCAAGTCCAAGGGCAACAAGGTGGATCCAGCCCACTGCTGCAATGAATCCGGCGCGGCCTGCACCACCCGCAGCGGAGCAAAGTGCGTCAACCACGACGGTGTCATGTACATCCACGTGCAGGACGCCATCCGGGGTGAGGTCGCCATGCCTGCCAACGATCAGGATGTGATCATCCTCAAGCAGACCGGCATCCCCACCTACCACTTCGCCCATGCCATCGACGACCATCTGATGCGGACGACTCACGTTGTCCGAGGCGAAGAGTGGCTCATGTCCCTGCCCATCCATGTGGAACTCTTTGATAAGCTGGGCTTCCCCCTTCCCACCTACTGCCATACGGCGGTCCTGATGAAGCTGGACGATGAGACAGGCAACAAGAGAAAGCTGAGTAAAAGAAAAGATCCGGAGCTGTCTCTGGACTACTACCGCAACGAGGGCTACCATCCCCAGGCGGTCAAGGAATATCTGCTGACCATCCTCAATTCCAATTTCGAGGAATGGCGGATGGCCAATCCGGACGCCTCCACCGATGACTTCCATTTCACTACCGAAAAGATGAGCAGCGGCGGCGCCCTCTTCGACCTGGACAAGCTGAACGACGTGTCCAAAGACGTCCTGCTCAAGATCCCGGCCGCTGACCTGGCGGTCTTCATGACCGACTGGGCAAAGGAATTCCGGCCGGAACTTGCGCCTCTGTTTGACGGAAGCTGCTGCGAGGCCGGCGGCGAGGCCGCTTCCTGCGGCTGCGGCCCGGACTATCTGACCAGGATCCTGGATCTTGGCCGGGACGGCAAGAAGCCCCGTAAGGACCTGATCTACGCTAAACAGATCTTCGAGTTCATCAGCTACTTCTACGACGACTACTTCAGGATCGAGGAGCCGATCCCGGAGGAAGTCAGTGACGAGGACGCCAGGGAGATCCTGCAGCGCTATCTGGATTCCTATGACCACAGCGATGATCAGAGCCAGTGGTTCGACAAGATCCGGGCCATCGCTGTTGACCTGGGCTACGCTGCCAAGCCTAAGGATTACAAGAAACATCCGGAGGACTACAAGGGCCACGTCGGCCACGTGTCCACGGTGATCCGGCTGGCCATCATGGGCCGAACCCAGTCGCCGGACGTCTGGGAGATCCAGCAGATCCTGGGCGAGGAACGGACCCGGGCCAGGATCAAGGCATTGCTGATCTAGAGTAAACTAAGAGGGCTGCTTCGGCAGCCCTCTTTTTTCGTTCGCTCACTGGTTTTTGCATAAACTTTGCCTACCTCTTCACCTTCAGGGTGACCGGCTTTGAATATCGGCTATAGACGATGCGTTTGCCGACCTTGACGTAGGCCCGCAATTTGTAGCTGTACTTCTTTCCCTTGACCAGACCGCTGTGGGTAACGGATTTGACCCTGGCGGATTTGCTTACCGCAAGCCGGTATTTCTTATCGCCGGGGACTTTGACATAGAGCAGGTAGCCCCGGGTCCCGATCACCTTGCCCCAGGACAGCTTGATCTTCTTGCCCGGCTTGTTGACCGCCTTCAGAACGGGTCTGGCCAGTCTGCCCTTGATCTTGATCGTGCGGACAGCCTGCCGGTACAAGGGAGTCGCTTCGGCTGTCACTGTGATGACGCAGGCTCCGTAGCCCCTAACACGAACTGTTCCGTCTTCGGTAACGGTCGCTACTCTCTTATTGGATGACTGGTAGGACAGGTCCGTCATGGCTTCAGCGTCCAGGCGGAAACTGCTGCCGATGGTTCTGGTGAAGCTTTCGGTCCCGGTGATGGTCTGTTCCTTGGGATCCTCCGGCCCGTTCGGCGGGGTCGGATCGACCGGATCAGTTTTTTCCCGCACCGGGATGACCGTCTCCGGTTCGGTCAGCGGCTTCTGCGCCGCTGCATCCGCGAAGATCAGCCTGCAGTTCTCATTCTGGCAGATCCAGTACTCGATGTTTCCCTCTTCTTCGTAAGTGGCAGCCTTTGCGGGGACCTTCTTCAGATCGTGAGGCAGCCGGGGCAGATAGATGTCACTGATCTCCTCCGTCGCCGAGGCGTCGGTGAAACACTTCTTGCAGGTGCTGCAGTAGTAATGGTCTATCCGGCCGAAATAGGTGCAGGTCGCCTCGATGGCCATCTTATGTTCCAGGACATGAACGTGTGCCGGGCCTTCCCTGCGGGCCGCGACCGCGGCTTCAAAGTCCTCTCTGCTCTTCCCCGCCAGCTGGATCCCACAGCCCTCGGGTAAGGTATTGACCAGGTCTTTGACCGCCTGGCTCTCGCTGAAGATCTTCAGCTCCGGAGAACAGCCCTCCAGGGCATCAGCTGAAATGGACGTGATCCCCTCCGGCAGATAGAGTTCCTGCAGGTTGACCATGTACTGGAAGGTGCAGGGCTCGATCCTGGTGACACTCTCCGGGATGGCCAGGCTGTCCACGGAAGTCAGCTCAAAGAAGGCGTATTCCTCGATCTTCGTGACCGATTGGGGAAGGGTCAGGGTCTGCAGGCTGTGGCATCCGCGGAAGGCATGGCTTCCGATGGTGGTGACCGTATCGGGAAGTTCCAGATCAGTCAGCTTCTCGCAGTAACCGAAACAGGCCTGCTCCAGCTTTTGGACGCCCGCCGGCACATGGATGCTGGTCAGCTGTTTGCAGCCGTAGAAGGCGGATGGTCCGATTGCGGTCAGACTGTCCGGGAGCTGGATCTCCTGGAGTTCGCTATGGTAAAAGGCCATCTCGTTCAGGGCCGTCACTCCTTCGGGCACCGCAAAGGCTGGGGCGTCCCTGCCGCAGGGATAGGCGACCAAGGTCTTCTGATCCCTGGTATAGATCACGCCGCCGATGGCGATGTAGTTGGGATTGGTCTGGGGGACGATGAACTCGGTCAGGTCAGGGCACTCCCAGAAAGCCCCGTTGGACATGACGAAATCCGCCGAAGCGGGAATGGTCACCGATGTCAGGTCCGTGCGCTGGAATGCTCCCCCGCCGATTTCGGAAAGGCTGTCCGGGAAAGCGATCTCTTTGATTGGGCATCCGCTGAAGCCGTTGCTTCCTATGGACCGGAGATTGTCCGAGAGCCTGACGGTCTCCAGCTTAGAGCAGCCCCAAAAGGCGCATGATCCGATCTTGGTCACCGTATCGGGGATCACCACATGCTGGAGGAGCTGGGCATACTGGGATTGATCATCAAAGTAGCCATCAAATGCTCCCGCCCCGACCTCGGTAACATCGCAAGCCTGGCCGTCAGCCTCCACCTGGAACGGGAGCACCAGTAGCCCGTTCTCCGGGATCCGGTCGCAGCCCGTGATGGATGCTCCCCCGTCCGGGAGCACGGCGAAGGACCAGGTGATACCGTTATCATCCTTGTACTGCTGGTCGGACGCCTGAGCCAGCGCCGCGGACTGGTGCGCCGCTGCCGCGTGGACCTGGGCGCCCGGGATGAAGGCCGGCGCGGTCAGGCACAGGCTGCAGAGGACCGCCAGGACCGCCGCGATCAGGGCCCTATGTAATTTTGACCGTGTTCTCTCTCGCATAACAAAAATGGGCTAAAACAAACACCTGCATTGAAAGTATCTTATCTTAGCCCATTGTATATCGTTATGTCGGAATTGTAAATTATCCCGCTGTATGTTTCCGAAAAAAGCCACTACTGGATCCGGATGGTGAGGGTCAGGGTCTTTACCGTTTTATAGTATTTACTGGTCTGGCCCGCCGTCACCTTCACCTTGACTTTGTATGTCCCGGCTCTTGTTCCCTTTTTTACGGTAATCTTGCCGTTCTTTGCATTGACTGTAAATGCCTTCTTACCGCTTGCCTTCTTATAGGTCAGCCTGCCTTTGGCCCCGGAGACCCTGACCGGAGACTTGATGGAGGAGTTGGCCTTTTTTACTTTCGCCGCGCTAAGATCGATCGGGCTTGCCTTTGCCTGCAGCTTCAGCATCTGGAACTTCTTCCCGGTCCTGCTGTACCAGCCGGGGTACTTCTTGCTGTAGTCCTTCACCAGCACTTTAACGGAAGGCGCTTTCGCAGACTTGCCGTTCAGCAGCTTTGTTCTCTTCCAGCCTTTGCCCGGGATTGCCGCGGTCGGAAACGATGCTCCGCTTCCCAGAGCGATCCTGTTCAGGGCGATGCATCCTCTGAACATATCTTCATCCCCCGGCTCCGCCTTGTCTCTACTCAGCTTCTTCGTATTAAAGGAAGAAATATCAAGGCTTGTCAGAGCGGAGCAGCCAAGGAACATATTTCTCATACTCTTGATATTCCGTGTGTCGAAATTGGACAGGTCCAGTTTTCTGAGAGAAGAGCATCCATAGAACATCCCGGTCAGCCACCTTGCTTTTCTCGTATCGAATCCGGATACATCAATGGACCTCAAAGAGGAGCAGCATTGGAACATACCATCAATATAGAGTGCATTGCTGGTATCGAAGCCGGATACATCGATCCCGGTCAGCTTGCGGCAGCCATAGAACATCGACTGCATATCGGCCGCCTTGCTGGTATCGAAGCCGGATACATCGACGGTTTTCAGGGAAGCGCAGCTCTCGAACATGTTACAGAGCATCTCGCCGTTTGATGTGTCAAAACCGGATACATCGATCTTGTCCAGCAGGGCACAATTAGAAAACATATAGGCGAAATTCTCTACCTTGCTGGTATCGAAGCCGGATACATCCAGAGACCGCAGTTTCTCACATTCCTTGAACATCTCGTCCATATCCGTTACCTGACTGGTGTCAAACCCTGATACATCCAACGTTTTCAGACGCTGACAACCGGAGAACATGCACCCCATGATCGTCACCTGACTGGTGTCAAAGCTGGATAGATCTACCGTCTCTAATGCATGGCACTCTCTGAACATACAGTCCATATTTGTCACATTCCTGGTGTCAAAGCCGGACAGGTCCAGCTCTTTGATCTTCTCGCAAAATGAGAACATCAGGCTCATGTCTGTTACCTGACTGGTGTCAAGACCTGTCAGGTCTGCGCTTTCCATATTACATCCCGAGAAAAGTTCTTTCGCCGTTCCTTGCACGTGAACCGTTCCCAGGATTTTGACGCTTTTGATTTTGTCCATGTAATCTGCCCAGGTCCATGGAAACTCTGTCTCTGAACCATCTGTCTCCGGATCGATCATCGCCGGGTCGAGCATAGTATATTCCCGGCCTTCCTCTCCAATCAGCACTTCACCTTCACTCGTAAGTCTCCACGGAACTCCGCGGCAGATGCCGGAATCATCCTCATCTGCATAGATCGTCTTCACATCGACGATTCCCGTGATCAGGATCGCCACAGCAAGAAGAAGCGCTATCTTCAGGATCCTATAGCCGAATCGTGTTTCATCTCTGACAATGTTCATTTCAGTTTCCTCCTGACTTGAGCTTTTATTAAAGTGACATGGCTCTCTACCAGATCACATCAGAGCTCTGATACAGGTCTTCATCGGTTTCGATCGCTTTCCGGAAAAGCTCCATATCGATCCTGGTGACGACGCTGTTTGTGTATTCCATGGCCTCACGCCTCCGTCTGCTGCTTGTTTCTTCTTACCCTGAAGCAGCACAGTTCCCCGTACTCATCACTTCCTCTGACTTCCAGGATCTTCACGGTCCCCGTTTCCGTTTCGGCCAGCATCTCGAAAGTCTCAAATTCGTCTTCGCCGCTTTCGATACTGCCGCTTCGGGTGCGGACCGATTGGATCCTTCCTTCAGGAGCTCGCAATTCTTCTGCAAAGGCTGGTGCGCCCATCCTGCCGCCTAGATTCGTGATCAGCTCCAGTTCAGTCCCGCTGTCCAATACTATCCTGTTCTGACCTGCTGAGATGACCTCTCTTCCTTCGAGGACTTCCTTCAGTTTCCTCAGGTCACCCTGATAGATGATCTCTTCGGCTTCTTCGGTCCCCGTCTCTCCTTCTGAACAGCGGACCTCCCAGCGGCTGATCCCGTTCTCCTCATCCTGCCTTTTGGAGATCGTGTAGTCTCCCTGGCCGAATCCTCCTGCCCATTCAAACAGATACAGGGGAAGCTCCAGTCTGGATACCGGATCTTCCCCGTCCTGTACAGTCACTTCACAGTCAAACGCGCTCGAGAAAAAATATCTGCGAACGCTCCTCTGAATCGCGCCTGCTTCCAGCAGCATGTCCAGCCTTTGCACGAAATTATCCCATTCCGGACCATCGAAGAGAAAGAGTTCTCCAGGGTTCAGGCCCTTGGTTATGACCAGCTGTTCCGGCATTTTGCCTTCTATGATAAGGTCCTGTTGTTCAAAGCTTGCTTTCATAACTTCAATCTTCCTTCTCATCCAATGTGAAATAGCCGGGCAGGTTCAGAAAGGTCTCCATGTGGTCTGTGAAATGATGGTCCGCGTCCTGGATCACTTCGATCGTCACGTCCGGAAACTGAACAGGCAGCATGAACATCGCGTTCATATAGGAGGGATCGTTTTCCCCATAAACGAAAGTTACCTTTCCTGGAAAAGACTCCAGCCCGTGCACGATGTAGGGCCAGTAATTCTCCTTCACCGGCATGTTCACCAAAACCAGCTCCCTGAAAATATCCGCGTATTTGTATGCGTAGAAGGCCGCCATCAGTGCTCCGTTGGAATGGCCAAGATAGTTGACCTTCTTTCCCGGGTCGGCGCCGGATTCGGCAAAGTATTGCCTGATGACCTCTGCCCCATCCCCCAGGCTGTCCGATCCATCGAAGGGGTTGGAGCTGACGATGACAGTCCTCCCATGCTGCTCACACTGGATCGTGGCCATCCTCAGGTATTTGTCCTGGTAACCGTAAATGCTGCCGTTCTGGCCCACCTTGATAAAGAGGATCGGATCGCCCAGGTCGCGGAGCCCTTTGAAGCCGTATTCTATTTCCACTGGCTCGAGCTGGCGCCGGCTGTGATATTTG
>CAMOZS010000057.1 GCA_946631075.1 uncultured Bacillota bacterium
AATGACAAAAAAGAAAAACCAGCCTCATCGGCCGGTCTTCCTTGTCATCATTATCATCTGTATGGTAGGAGGTTAATCCTGAAACTATTTGGCTGCGGGCGCTGTGGTGTGTGTTGGGGAATGAGAAGAAGAAGTGTTTGTGGTGTGAAGCTCCCGCAGTATTCAGTTTCTCAGAAGGTTGTGTTCCCTTCTGTGATTGTATGATAGCAAGGCAATATGCCGTTTTTGAGAAGAGAATGTGGAGATTAGGTGAAGGTTGGCCGGCCAGCCTTTGCATAGATTGAGAAAGGAGCCGGATGGGTACAGTATTTGTGAGATTAGCCGGCACGGTGTCGGTGCTGATCGTCGTGGCTTTTATCATCGGCGGCAGCGATATATTGATCAGACTGCATGAGAAAAGGCACAGCTGGAAGAGCATGATCGTGTTCGGCCTGGCGGGCGGCGTTTTTGGCATATACGGAAATCTGGCAGGGATGACCATCAACGGGGCGGTCGTCTCCGTCCGGGATATCGGGCCCATGATGGCCGGGATGATGAGCGGACCGGCAGCGGGACTGATCGCCGGGATCATCGCCGGGGCCCACCGCCTGTATCTGGGCGGGATCACGGCCCAGGCCTGCATCGTGGCGACTTGCCTGATCGGAGTGATCTGCGGACTGCTGAGCATGGTCTTCAAAGATAAAGTCCTTCAGCCCAAGTGGGCCTATGTGATCGGAATGGTCATGGAGAGCATGCACCTTTGCATAGTGATGATCATGGTCAGGCCAATTTCCACCGCCTGGGGGATCGTCTCAGAGATCGCCATTCCCTTCATCGTCATCAACGGGGCCGGGATCGGCATACTGATGATCATCATCCGAAGGATCGCCGAACACCGCGTCGCCGAGGCGGAGCGGAACCGGCTCAAGTCGGAGCTTGAGCTTGCGGCCAGGATCCAGCAGTCCCAGCTGCCCCTGATCACCGATAAGTTCCCGGGCAGGGACGAGATCAGCCTTGCGGCCAGCATGCAGCCCGCCAAGGAAGTAGGCGGTGACTTCTATGACTTCTTCTTCCTGGACCCGGACCACTTCGCCATGGTCATCGCGGACGTGTCCGGCAAGGGGATCCCGGCGGCTTTGTTCATGATCCGGAGCAAGCAGACCATACATACCTGCGTCCACGATGAGCCGGACCTGGCAAAAGCCATCATCAAGGCCAACGACAGCCTTTGCGAGAACAATGAGGAAGAACTGTTCGTGACCGCCTGGGTGGGGGTCCTGGAGATCTCCACGGGCAGTCTGCGCTACGTCAGCGCCGGCCATAATCCCCCGGTCCTGGTCGCCGGCAGGCAGGCCGTCTATATCAAAGGCAGGTCAGGCCTTGTTCTGGGCGGAATGGAAGGGGCCCGCTACAAAGAGGGGACCATGGAAGTGATGCCGGGAAACAAGCTTTTCCTGTATACGGACGGTGTGACCGAAGCGGAGAATGAGAGCCACGATCAGTATGGAGAGAAAAAGCTGCAGAATTGTCTTAAGGAAGCGGCCGGCCAGACCGTGGACCAGGTCCTGGAGACCGTGAAGGCGGATATCGTAAAACACGCGGCCGGGGCGGATCAGTTCGATGATATGACCATGATATGCCTGGAGCTGAAAGGATAAAAAGAACAGGGTGCGGCCTGGCCGGTCAGGCCCTAGCCGAACAGGTTGAGGGTGATGGTGCTGATGATGATCAGGATCAGGCCGGCGATGCCGGTCTTGGTGATCTTCTGATGATAGTAAAGGACGCCCACGATGGGGGTGACCACGGTCCCGACCGCTCCCCAGGTGGCCCAGGCGATGCCAAGGTTCAGGTTGATCAGGCTGCGGCCGAAGGCGGCGAAACAGATGGCATAGAAAATGATGACCAGGATGGTGGGCCTGCGGACGGTGAAGCCTTTGGTCGCCGGGAGCAGGGATGTGGCCAGAACTTCGAAGGTGATGGCGATGGCCAGGAGGATATAGGAAAGGATCATGACTCTTCCTCCTCTCTGACCTGGGGTTCGTTTGCAGGTTCTTCCTTGGGCGTGCCGAAGCAGTTGAGCAGGAATACCCCGATCACCATGACGGCGATGGAGGCCCAGCCTTTGCCCGACATTGGCTGGTCGAAGAGCCAGACTCCCATGAGGGTGGCGCCGATGGAGCCCACGGCGGTCCAGGTGGCGTAGGCGACGGCCAGGTTGATCCGGCTCAGGATCTTGCAGAAAGTGAAGTAGGTGAAGGCATAGAGCAGAATGGTCAGGATGGTGAATCTGAGCACCGTATAACCCGCCGATGCCTCCAGGCAGGCGGTCCCGATCTGTTCCGCTATGATCGATAATGCCAGGACCGCGTAGGCAGCCCCCTTGCTCAGTTTCCACTCTTTCATAGTTCTGGATTTTAGCAGACTTGGATTTGTTTATCAACAGGGCAGGGGAAAAAGCGTATAATAGAGACAAAATCGAAAGGGAGAAAGACTATGGAATTACTCGACAACACCAGATATAAACAGCAAAGGCTGATGCCCCTGGTCAGCGGGGAGAGGCTACTGAGCCGCAGGACCTACAACCTGCTCATGGCGGGGACCCTCGTGTGGGGCTTCATCGTCGATGTCATCGTGTGCATGTTCACCTATGATATCTACAGCAGGATCAGTCCCATCGCCCTGATCGTCCTCTATCTGGCGGTATCCATCATATCCATCATCGTGATCCACCGGTCCGACAGCGCGGTCATCAGTTTCGCCGCCTTCACGGCCCTGGCCGCGGTCATGGGGATCCTCCTGTCGGGGATCATTTCCTCCTACACGGCCGACTCGGTCTTCAACGCCTTCATCCACACGGGCATCGTCTGCCTGATCATCGGATTCCTGGCCACCAGCTTTCCCGGATTTTTCCTGAAGCTGGGCAAGGGCCTTTTCATCGTATTCCTGGTGGTCTTCGCGGTCGAGATCGTACTGCTCCTCATCTTCCACAATATTCCCGAGATCACTTCCATCGCCATGGTCCTGATCTTCAGCGGGTATTTCGGATACGACCTGGTCAAGGCCCAGCAGTATGTGCCCACGGCGGACAACGCGGTGGACAGCGCCGCGGATATCTATATCGACGTGATCAATCTCTTCATCCGTCTTCTGGCTATCTTCGGAAGCAGAGACTGATCGGCTGATCGGCTGGTCGGAAAGGAGTCATTCCAATGTCATTTCAGAATATCGAAGAAGTTACGGACCGCCACCTCCACATCCTCTGGACCAACGCGGATCCGGTAAGCTCGGAGCACATGGTCCTCATGTACGCCAGGAACGCCTTGCTCAACGGCTGGTGGGACAAGGTCACCGTCATCATCTGGGGTGCGCCCCAAAGGCTGGCTGTATCGAATGAAGCGGTCCGTGTGAAGATGGACGTGGCCCGGCAGGCCGGGGTGGAATTCACTGCCTGCACCAGCTGCGCCATGAACCTGGGACTTGCAGAAAAGCTGGAGGAGGACGGGATCGAAGTGATCCGGTGGGGGGAGAAGCTGTCTCTTCTCATGCAGAATGGCAAACATGTGCTGACGGTCTAGGGCCGAAAGCATGGCCGGCCGGCGAGCAGCCGGCCGGGAAGGGGACCGGCCCGGGGCCGGTCATTTTTTGTACTTGTTCAGGATCCGTGATACGGTCGACTGGTTGACCCCCAGGGCCTCGGCCGTCTTGTGGGTCGTCTTGTAAACTTCAAAAGCCCGCTTCACCAGCTGTTCCTCCAGCTGGTGTTTTGCTTCCTTGAGAGGAATGATGTCCTCGCAGTAGACACTGCCTTTGTTCTCGTCGCTCTCCTGGCCTCCGTGGAGGACCTCGTAAATGGTCTCGCCCAGGATCACCGGTCCGTCGGACATGATGTAGGCGCTCTCGATGGTCTGGTCAAGCTCGATCAGGTTGCCGGGCCAGGTGTGGGAGGTCAGCTTGCCCATGGCGTCTCTGCTGAGGATCTTCTTGGTCTTGTATTTGTTGTTGTACCTGGAAATGTACTGGTTGGCCAGGTAGGGGATGTCCTTGATCCGGTTGCGCAGGGGCGGGATGCTGATGGGGACCGTCGCCAGCCGGTAGTACAGGGACTTCATGAACATGCCGGTCTCGCTGAGGGAGTGGAGGTCCATGCCGGTCATGGCTACGATCCGGGCGGTGGAAGAGATCTCGTGGCTTCCTCCTGCCCGCTTGAACTTGCCGGTGTCGATGTATTCAAACAGTTTGGACTGGACCCGCAGGGGCATGTAGCTGATGTTGTTCAGGGCCAGGGTCCCCCGGTCGGCGAAATCCAGCTTGCCCTGGCGGATGGACCGGGTCTTGCCGTCGCTGGTCTCGATCTCCTGGCCGAAGATCTCCCGCTCCAGGAAGTCCGAGTCGTCGCTTGTGCAGTTGACCACGATGAAGGGCTCTTCGCTGCGGCGGCCGGAGAAGTGGATGTAGCGGGCGGCCACGTGCTTGCCGGTTCCGGATTCTCCGGAGATCAGGACCGGGATATCCATGGAGGAGACCCGCTCCAGGGTCGCCCGGACCTTGACGCTGGCCGGGTCGACGGTCTCGAAATCGATGTTTCTGGACAGCTCTCTTTTGAGAGTCTGGATCTCCTGCTGCTGCTGGTGGAGGGTCTCCAGAAGGTCATTGACCGCTTCGATGTCCTGGGAAGTGGTGAAGACCATGGAGATATCGCCCTTGTCATCGAACATGGGCACTCCAGTGGCGATGATCTGCTTGCCGTTCTTCAGGTGCTGCAAAACACTGACCGTCTTTTTTTCCTTCAGGACCCGGAGTGTGCTGCTCTCCTCGAAATAGCCTTCGTTGAGCAGGTCCCGGACGTTCCGCCCGATGATGTTGTCTACGTCCAGTTCGTTGATCTCGATGGATTCCGGATTGACGAAGAGAACGTTGCCTTCGCCGTCGCTGACGAAGATCTCGACCCCCAGATTCTCTACGATGGTCTTGTAAATGTTCGAATCGATTTCCTGTTTCTTCATGGCGGTGACCTCCTTTGGGTCTATTATACAGGGAAAGGGGACAGAATGCCAGTAAATATGCGATTATGCATTGCGAAAAATGCACGAATGCATAGTTTGCCCAGCTTTTGTATGAATTCCTGTACATTTTACCGGTGCAATGTATTAGAATGCGAAACAAGAAATGGAAAACCCACGGAAGCTTTGATCAAGAAGCGGAATTACCGGAGGAGGTAAAAGGATGGAAATCACAGGCGGAACACTGACGAACTGGCGGAAGCTCTATGAAGAAAAGAAGATGACGGCGGAGGAGGCGGTGACACTGATCAAATCGGAAGATCATGTCATCTTCGGCCACTGCATAAGCGAACCGGCGGCCCTGGTCGATGCCATGGTAGCCAACCACGAGGAATACAGAAATGTACATATCACTCACATGGTATCCCTGGGCAAGGGGGAATATACCAAACCGGAGTACGCCAAGAACTTCGTCTTCGAAGGCGTCTTCTGCGGGGCGGGCACCAGAAAGAGCGTAGCCGAGGGCAGGGGCGATGTCATCCCGGTCTATTTCTCGGAGCTGCCCATCTGGATCCGCCGGGGCATCCTCAACTTCGATGTCTGCCTGGTCCAGCTGTCCCCGCCGGACCAGTGGGGATACTGCAACCTGGGCGTTGAGTCCGGATACACCTTCCAGGCCATCCGGTCGGCCAAGATCGTCATCGCCCAGATCAACAAGAACGTTCCTTTCTCTTACGGAGATACCCACATCCACGTCAGCCAGCTGTCGGCCATCGTCGAGATCGATGAGCCTCTGGCGGAGCAGCAGCCTCCGTCGGTCGGCGAAGTGGAGACAGCCATCGGCAAGTACTGCGCTTCTCTGATCGAGGACGGTTCCACTCTGCAGCTTGGTATCGGCGCTATCCCTGACGCGGTCCTGGCCGAGCTGAAAGGCCACCGTCATCTGGGCATCCATTCGGAGATGATCGCCGACGGCGTCCTGGATCTGGTCGAGGCGGGCGTCATCGACTGCTCCCAGAAGACTCTTCACAAAGGGCAGATCGTAGTCACCTTCCTGATGGGGACCCGCCGTCTCTACGACTTCGCGGATCATAACCCAATGCTGACCCTGCGTCCGGTCGACTACGTCAACGACCCTGCGGTCATCGCCAAAAACAATAAGATGGTCTCCATCAACTCGGCCCTGCAGGTTGACTTCATGGGCCAGGTCGTCGCTGACACCATCGGGACCAGACAGTTCTCCGGCGTCGGCGGCCAGGTCGACTTCGTCCGGGGCGTTGCCAGATCGGAAGACGGCAAGGGCATCTCCATCATCGCCATGCCTTCGACCACCACGAAGAAGGACGGGACAGTGATCTCCAAGATCACTCCCTACATCGATAATGGTGCCGCGGTCACGACCAACCGCTACGACGTCGACTACATCATCACCGAATACGGCATCGCCAGAATGAAGGGCAAGACCCTGAAAGAGCGTGCCCGGGCCCTGATCCGGATCGCTCATCCGGACGTCCGCGGCGAGTTGATCGATGCCTACGAGCAGAGATTCAACGAGCCGGTCAAGCGGATCCAGATGCCCCTGACCCCGCGCAGCTCCAAGCCGGCCCCGGTCAAGGAAGAGGCCAAGGCCGATAAGGCTGAGTCGAAGGCGGATAAGGCCGAGGCTGGCAAAGCTGATAAGGCCGAGGCTGGCAAAGCGGATAAGGGCGAGGCGAAAGCCGGCAAATAAGGCCGACAAGGCCGACAAGGCCGAGGCGAAAGCCGGCAAATAGGCCGACAAGGCCGCGGATAAGGAAAAGTCATGAACTCGACCTTCGGCGAGTATCGTAAATCATGACTTTTCTTCATACAAACGCTGGCCGCCCCGGCTCAAACGGGACTTGTCATGATTTGGCCCATCACCGCTCGCACATATCATGACATTTCCAGGAACAGCATAACGATCAAACCGTCAGGACCTTCCTGATTCAGAGCGAAATCATTAAAGTCATGATTATCACCATCCCTGGAATTATAAAATCATGACATTGCGATTTCTAACAGAAGCATGGTATACTAAACCATATTCAACTCAGAGAAGAAGAGGAGAAAGATCATGATCGTTATCGACAGAAGAAACTGTGTCAGCTGCGGCGCCTGCAATGCCATAGCAATGACCTTCAAGTGCATCAAGACGACTCCGGAGTATGAACTCTACGAGGAACCGCCCAAGGAAGAGCGGGATTACGTGCAGAAGATCATGCGGGACTGCTGGGCCAAGTGCATCTACCTCAGCGGGGGAGACTGGGAAGACTGATCCCACCACATCTTGTGGCTGGCGAGCGAAATATCCAGATATTTACAAATAAGCGAAAAAACCAATGCCTTTCAGAGATGAAAAGCACTGGTTTTTTTTGACTTTTAAGGAAATCAAAAGTAAAATTAGGCCATGAAGAAGAAATGGAAAAACAACTTAATAATATGTATTATGTTCGTTTTGGCCCTGACCATGGCTACGCCGGCCTTCGCTGAAGGCGGCGCCGAAGCAGGCGCGGCAAGCGATACGGCCGCCGTCGACACGGCCGATCCGGCCGGCGGCGTGATCACAGCCTTTGCCGACCTAGCCCAGTCCGAGTACATCTTCGAAGGCCAGCCTTTGGAAGAGGAAGTGGCGGCGGCCCTGCCCCAGACGATCGACGTCTACCTGGAAGGAGGGGAGGCGGCAGCGATCCCGGTCAGCTGGGAAGCCGTGGAGGATTTCGACCACACCGACTATTACTTCTATTCTATGCGGCCGGTCTGGAGCGAGGAGTATGCCCTGGCCGAAGGATTGGACGAGATGATCGACGTTCCCTGGATCACCGTTTTCCGGGAGCCGTCAGCAGAGGAAGAAGAGCTGGGCGAGGCCGAGCCGGAGATCCCGGTAGAGGATCCGGAAGAGCTGCCCCTGGCTTTCCTGATCGAAGAGAGCTACGCGGCGTCCTCCAACGCCGACAGGATCTACGACTACCTGACCGGGACCATGGGACTGAACCGGGCGGCCGCCTGCGGCGTCATGACCAACCTTTACGCCGAGAGCGGCATGCAGCCCAACAACCTGGAGAACCGCTACAACGCCCTTTACGGACTTTCGGACAGCCAGTACACCAGCCGGGTCAACAAAGGGAAGAAGAACAACGGCAAGTACACCTCAGGCTACGGCAAGACCAGGTACTTCACCAAGGACTACTGCGGCTACGGCATCTGCCAGTGGACCTCTCTTGGCCGGAGGACCAAGCTCCTGAAGCTGGCGGTGAAGAAGGACGTGTCCATCGCCAACCTGAACATGCAGCTGGAGTTTCTGAAGACCGAGCTGAAGGACAGCTATCCCCAGGTCTGGGCCACCCTGAAGAAGGTGCCCGATAATGCCAACGGAGCCTACCTGGCCGCCGCTCATTTCTGCGCGGCCTTCGAGATCCCGGCCAACACCAACGCCACCGCGGCCTCAAGAGCCAGGACCTGCCTTTCCACCTACTGGAAGACCTACAGCGGCAAGTCCGCCTCCGTAAAGGGCAAGTCCTATCTGGGCATCTGCGGCTACACCTATCCGAAGTCGGTCAAGAAGGGCAAGGGGGTCACCTGCAGCGGCAGGGTCATCTCCAACTACAAGATCAAGTCCGTGACAGCTAAGATCGTAAGAAGCGGCGGCAAGACCGTATACAGCTCGACAAAGAAGCCCGGGACCACCATCTACAGTTTATATAACTTTGACGGGAGCATGAAGTTCAGCAAGCTTTCCGCGGGGACCTACACCTTCCGGATCACGGCCAAGGACGCGGACGGCAAGACCATCACCGTCAAGCACGGTTTTACTGTGGCCAAAGACAATTCCACCGAGATCGACCGGGGCCTGGCGGTGTCCGACAAGTCAACAGCCGCGCCGGCGAACAAGCCGGCTGCAGACCCGGACAAGGATGCCGAATCCACCCTCCGGGGCGTGGGCCTCAACTACCCCAAGAAGATCCGCAAGGGCCGGATGTTCACCATCAAGGGCACGGTCAAGTCCAACTACCCCCTGACCAAGGTGGTCGTCACCATCAAGACCAAGTCCGGTAAGGTCAAACAGAAGGTCACCGGCTGGTGCAATGGAGCCAAGTCCTACTCCATGAGCAAGGTGGACGACGACGTGAAATTC
>CAMOZS010000058.1 GCA_946631075.1 uncultured Bacillota bacterium
GGATGATCGAGAGCATGAAGGAATTGACCATCCCCCGCCTGCTCAAGGCCAACTTCGCGGGACTGGGCCTGGTCTATCTGTTGGGCATGATCTGGTGCTATATCATTTCCAACTACGTGCTCGGCGTCGCCCTGGGCGTCTGGCCCCTCTTCCTCTACTGCTTTATCCTGGCAGTTCCCGGGGACATCTGCCTCTGCGTACTGGCGGCGATCCTGACCAGAAGGCTCCGGCCGGTCCTGCCGATCTGACCCGGGGCTCGAGGGCCGGCCGATCTGACGCCGGCCTTGAGGGCCGGCCGCGGCATTTCATATCAAGCGTTTCATATTAAAGGAAGGAATCCATAGATGACAAAAGGAATCTTTATCACCGGCACGGGCACCGACATCGGCAAGACCTACGTGGCCGGTCTCATCACGAAAAAACTGCAGGACGCCGGCCTTCGGCCGGCCTATTACAAGGCGGCCATGAGCGGCAACGAGAAGAGGCCGGACGGGACCCTGATCCCCGGCGACGCCGCTCACGTCAGATCCGTTTCCGGGATCAGTCAGCCTTTGGAAGAAATGTGCCCCTATGTCTATGAGCAGGCCTACTCGCCCCATCTGGCGGCCAGGCTGGAAGGCGGCCCGGTCGACCCGGAGGTGATCCTTGCCGGCTGGAAGGCTCTTTGGGAGCATTACGACTACATCACCGCGGAAGGAAGCGGCGGCATCCTCTGCCCCATCCGCCTGGACCGGGAGCACGAGATCTATCTGGAAGACATCATCCGCATGCTCCGCCTGCCATCCCTGATTGTCGCCGACGCGGGCCTGGGCACCATCAACAGCATAGTCCTTACCGCCGAATACATGCGGCAGAAGGACCTGCCCGTCCGGGGGATCATCTTCAACAACTGGCATCCCGGGGATGTGATGGAGGAGGACAATCTCACCATGTGCCAGCGGCTCACCGGACTTCCCGTCATCGCCTGCGTCAGGGCCGGCGACACCGATCTGGACATTGAAACGAGCGCGCTGACAGCCCTTTACCAACCCGTTGAATAAGGAGGACGCAATGATCTGGTACCCTTACACACAGATGAAGACCATGGAAGATCCCATTCAGGTGACTGATGCTCACGGGGTGATCCTGGAAACTCCGGAAGGACCCCTGATCGACTCCATCTCATCCTGGTGGAGCAACGATTTCGGCTATGCTCATCCCGAGATCACCGCCGCCATCACGGAGCAGGCGGAGCATTTCTCCCACATCATGCTGGGAGGACTGACCCATGCTCCCGTGCAAAGGCTGGCGGAAAGGCTGGCCGAATGGCTGCCCGGGGATCTTGACTATTGCTTCTTCTCCGATTCGGGAAGCGTAGCTATAGAAGTGGCCCTGAAGATGGCCCTCCAGTACTATATGAACCGGGGGATCAAAGGCCGGACCGCCGTCCTTTCCCTGGAGAATTCCTATCACGGAGATACCTTCCAGGCCATGAAGGCAGGGGACGACGAAGATTACCACTTCGTCCTGGAAGCCTACGGGCCGGACCCGGACTTCATCCATATCCCGACCGAGATCGATGCCCTGGAAGAAGCCTTCAGGAAATATCACGACCGGCTGAACTGCTTCATCGTCGAGCCTCTCCTTCAGGGGGCAGGCGGCCTTCGCATGTACGACATCTCATTTCTGGAGCGGGCCCGGCAGCTCTGCGACCAGTACGACGTCCTGCTGATCTTCGATGAGGTCGCCACAGGCTTTGGACGGACCGGACACCGGTTTGTATCGGACCTGGTCCTTCCCGACATCCTGGTCCTGGGCAAAGCCCTGACCGGAGGCTATCTGGGCCACGCGGCCACCGTAGCAAGGAAACACGTCTTCGACGCTTTCTATGATGATGACCCGGACAAAGCCCTCATGCACGGCCCCACCTTCATGGGCAATCCCCTGGCCGCCAGCGCAGCTCTGAAGGTCATCGAGATTTTTGACCGGGACGATTATCTGGCCAGGGTCCGCCGCATTGAGGAAGTGACCCGAAGAGAGATGGAAGGCTTCTCCGACCCCCGGGTCAGGGAGGTCCGCATCATGGGAGCATGCGTCTGCATCGAGGTGTACGACGAGGCGGATCTGGCAGGCTTCGCCGCCTTCGCCCGGGAAAGAGGCGTCTTCAACCGTCCCTTCCTCCAGTATCTCTATGCCATGGTCCCCTATGTGATCAGCGAAGAGCAGCTGGTCACTGTCCTGGACACCATGAAGGCCTGGTTCCGCCGGGACCAGATGGACCGGCCGGCAGAAGGCAGCAGCAACCGGGACGCAGAAGGCCGGTCCGGTCAGATCAGCCGCCTGGCCGATGAGATCATCCGCGGCCGAAGACTCAGCAGAAATGACGATCTCTCCTGGATGATCAGCTGCGACCTGGAGGCCCTCTGCGGGGCGGCCGACCGGATTCGCCATGCTCTGGCAGGAGATAAAGTCGACCTTTGCACCATCATCAACGGCAAGGCCGGACGCTGCAGCGAGGACTGCAAATTCTGCGCCCAGTCCGCCCGCCATCCCAGTGAATGCGAGACCTACTCCTTCCTGGATGCCGACGCGATCCTGGCGGAAGCCAAGGCAAACGAAGCCGAGGGCGTTGACCGGTTCGCTGTCGTTACCGCGGGCCGGGCCCTGAAAGGAGAAGAGTTCGAACAGGCCCTGGCCGCCTACCGGCGGCTTCGTGAAGAGACCGGCCTGGACCTTTGCGCCTCTATGGGCCTTCTGACTAAGGAACAGCTGATCCAGCTGAAAGAAGCGGGGATCACCCGCTACCATGAGAACATCGAGACCTCCCGCAGGAACTTCCCCAATATCTGCACCACCCACACCTACGATGATAAGATCCAGGTGATCCGGACCGCTCAGGAGATCGGCCTGTCTGTATGCTCCGGCGGCATCATCGGCATGGGTGAGACCTGGGAAGACCGGATCGATATGGCGGTAAGCCTTGCAGAGCTTGGGATCAGGTCCATTCCCATCAATGCCCTGATGCCCATTGCCGGCACACCTCTGGAAGACCTGCCCCGGCTCTCCGAAGATGAGATCCGCAGGACCGTTGCCATCTTCCGCTTCATCGTTCCCGAAGCGGACATCCGGCTGGCAGCCGGCCGGGCCCTGTGCTCCGACCACGGAGCTGCCCTCTTCTGCAGCGGGGCAAGCTCCACCATCACCGGCAACATGCTGACCACCACCGGGACCACGATCCGGGGGGACCGGCGCCTTCTCAAAGAACTGGGCCGTCAGGTCTGACGGTCAGCTTCCAGCTCTGCCGGCCGGCGGTTTCCGCCGCTGGCCAAAGTCAGAAGGAAGACGTCCGATGCTCCCCCTTCCAGAAGGGCCTGGCTGCAGGCATCCGCGGTCGCTCCCGTCGTGTAGATATCATCGATGAGCAGGACTGAGCGGCCCTCCAGCCTTTGCTTCATCAGCGGGTTCACAACGAAGGCCCCTCGCAGGGCCATCCTCCGCTCCGTAGGATTCAGACTGCGGAGCATTTTTGTTTCTCTGGTCCTTTGGAGCATGTCCGGGCAGAGGGACGGAGCATGCTCCCCTTCCCTTTTCCACCTCTGGGCCAGCCGGCGGGCCATGATCAGAGACTGGTTGTAGCCCCGCCTGCGCAGGCGGCCCCGGCTGACCGGCACCGGAACGATCAGATCGACACGAAGGTCTTCTGCCTCCATCCGGTCGTACATCACATCACCAAAAATGCGGGCCAGGTAACCCTTGCCCGCATATTTCAGATCCATCATCAGCTGCCGCTCATACAGCCCGTAGGTAAGACAGGAAAAACCCTTCCGAAAGAAGTGGTCCAGCTGCATGCAGTCATAGCAGAGCCTGCCCATGCTGGTCCTGGGCATGGCTTTGCCGCATTTCTCACAGGTCCTCCCCGTGATCCAGTGGAAGCCGCCGATACAGTCATCGCAAAGGCTGTAGGCCCTGGTCCGGTTGATCATGGATCCGCATACAGTGCAGTAGATCGATGAGGGGAAGACCGCCTCATCCAGCTCCCGCAGAAAGACCCGCAGCAGTTCTCTCATCCTTTATCCCCCTTATTTCCGGTCCCCGCTCAGCTGGTTCTCCAGCTTCAGCAGCTGGGACAGCCGCCAGGCCAGGCCGGAATAGCGCAGACTGATCTGGTTGTTATCCACCATACCGTTCAGCTGACCCTCGGAGCCCACCAGGACCACCGCGGTTTTTCCCCTCGTAACTGCAGTATAGAGAAGATTCCTGGTCGCCAGGACCGGCGGGAACCAGCTGACCGGCATCACCACCACCGGGAATTCGCTTCCCTGGCTCTTGTGGACGGTGACCGCGTAGGCCAGTTCCAGCTCATCCAGCTGGGCAGCGTTATAGGTCACATAGCGGCTCTGGTCGAAGAGGACCGTGATCTCTCCCATCTCCGTGTCGATGCTCTGGATGAATCCCACGTCCCCGTTGAACACACCTTCACCCTCGGTGAACTCTTCACAGTCCCGCCATTTCATCTCGTAGTTGTTACGGATCTGCATGACCTTGTCCCCTTCCCGGAAGATCCGGTCGCCGTGGGTCCTTTCCAGACGCCCAGGCTCCGGCGGATTCAGGGCCGCCTGCAGCCTTTGATTCAGGTTCAGCGATCCCAGAGGCCCCTTTCGGACCGGGGTCAGGACCTGGATATCGCGGACCGGCGAATACTCCGGATAGAAGGCCGGAAGCCGGCGCACGCAAAGATCCAGCAGAGTCTCCAGCATATCGGGGACCTTCTGCCGGCGGACCAGGAAAAAGTCCTTGCCCTTGGCGTTGCACTCAGGATATTCCCCCCGGTTGATCCGGTGGGCGTTGGTGACGATCATGCTCTCCCCCGCCTGGCGGAAGACCCGGGTCAGCTTGGTGCAGAAGATGTATTCGCTGCTGATGATATCCCTCAGGACATTGCCTGCGCCCACCGACGGCAGCTGATCGTCATCGCCGACCAGAAGCAGTCTGGTTCCCGGGCGGATGGCGCTGACCAGAGCGTCCATCAGGAGCAGGTCGATCATGGATGCCTCGTCGATGATCACCGCGTCCAGATCCAGAGGATTCTCACTGTTCCGTCCGAACCGGAGCCCCTTCTCACCTTCCCCGTAGGAATACTCCAGCAGCCGGTGGATGGTCGAAGCCGGATGGCCGGATGTCTCCGTGATCCTCTTGGCCGCCCGGCCGGTCGGAGCCGCGATGGCCGTCTCCTGTCCGCTGTCCTCCAGGATGTCGATGATGGCATTGATAATGGTCGTCTTACCGGTACCCGGTCCCCCCGTGATCACCGAGACCCCGTTTTCGAGGGATGTGCGGACCGCCTCCTTCTGATTATCGCTGAAGGGGATCCCCATCGTCGTTTCCGTTCTGTGGATCAGGGAATCGATCTCCCCTCCCGCGAGGGGCTTCAGCGGCGCGTCTCTGAGCAGACGGAGCTCTTTGCTGACCCTCTGCTCCGCCAGATAGAAGGGCATCAGATAGACGACCTTCTGCTGATGGATCAGATCCACATGGATCTCCCCGGAGAAGGCCATGAACTCCAGCTGCTCCCTCACCTGGTCTCTGGACAGGTCCAAAAGCTGGGCAGCCTTTTCGCACAGCTCCTCCTCAGGAAGAAAGGTATGGCCGTCCCGGACAAAATGATTCAGGGTAAACAGGATGCCGCTGCGGATCCGGAAAGGTTCGTCCTTCTGGAAACCCATCTTGGCCGCGATCCGGTCCGCCTTGATGAAGCCTACCCCGTAAAAGTCATCGATCAGCCGGTAGGGATTCTCCTCCAGCACCCGGACCGTATCCGCCCCGTAGGACTGATACAGCTTCAGGGCGTACTCGGCGCTGATATCGTATTTCTGCAGCTTGAGAGTAACGGAAGCGAACTCCCTCTGCAGGGCAAAAGCCTCGGAAACTTTGGCCGCGGTCTTGGGCCCGATCCCGGGCACCTCCGTCAGCCTTCCCGGCTCATGTTCGATGATATGGAAAGTATCCTCTCCGAACAGGGCCACCATGGCAGCGGCCGTCTTGGGGCCGATCCCTTTCAGGGCACCCGAAGAGAGAAAATCCCGTATCCCCTCTTCCGAAGTCGGCATCTGCTCCTCAAAAGAGCTGACCTTGAACTGCTCTCCGTAGGAGGGATGGTCCACAAAGTCGCCTTCCAGGCGGTAGGTCCTGCCCGCGGCCGCTTTCGGGATATTGCCGACGATAGTGAACTCCTCTTCCCAGCCCTGGGATTCCGTTTCAAAAACGGCCACTGTATAGCCGTTTTCGTTGTTATGAAATATGATCTCCCGGATCACACCGGTGTATTCTTCACTCATAATCGTTCCTGATCCCGTCGTTACCTCAGCCACTTGACGTCGCGGAAAGTAGCGCTGAACTTGCTCTTATGGAATCTCTTAGCGAACTTCAGCAGCTTGTCTCTCTCGTTGTTTGCCGGGCTTTCATGGACCACATCCGGCAGCATGTGCCAGAGCTCGTCAGCCCGCTCCGGATCATCTGTGATCCCCGCCTCGATGATGTCATCGGCGTCGATCCTCAGATCCTCAGCGAAAATGGGCTGCCGCTCAGCCAGCACCTGCTTCAGGATCGCATCACGTCCGATGATCCTCTGATTGCTGTAGTCATAGACGATGACCTGTGCCTTGGACAGCTTGTCATAGAAATTATATTTATCCCAGGTCCCGCACCGGTAGATGAATTTCTTCAGCTGGGTATCGCTGCCGACAAAGTGGAGCTTGGGAAGCATCTTCTTGGCGTCCAGAAGGTATTCCAGGTCCAGCTCCTCGTGAGGAAGCCAGGAAACAGCCTTCTTGTATGCCTTGTCAAAGCAGATATAAAAGAGGGCCATCCGCCGCAGGGTGATGTGCTTGATCTTATCGATGTTCTCGGTCAGGATCTCATAATCGCTGAGCCCCCTGCGGTCATGGACCATCCCTTCCGGACCGACGATGGCCGGAAGCAGTCCCAGTCCCTGGAGCATCTTCAGGTACTTGCCCGCGTGGTTTCCGTTGATGGCCAGGGAGAACTCATAGAGGATCTGTTCCTTGTCCGCCTCCTGCAGCAGGTCGGCGCAGCCGGCGATGTCCTCTGACAGTTCCTTAGTCAGATCGAATCCGTACAGTCCGACATAGCGCAGTCCCCTCAGCATCTGGATGGGGTCCTTGCGGAAGACTTCCCGGATATCGCCCGCCGCCCGCAGAAGGGACTTACGGATATCCTTCAGCCCGTCGTAGGGATCGACCGGGCTCTTGTTCGGGTGCTCGGCGATGGCTTCGCAGGTAAAATGATAGACCCTGGGAAGCGTGTTCTCGATCGTCTCCTTCAATGTGACCACGTCCGCCACGATCCCTTCGTAGCGGTCCTCGATATTCAGGTCGTCATACTCGACGTATTCCGTGTAATCCAGCCGGCTGGTCCTGCTTCCCAGAGCTTCCGCCTCCGGGAAGAGCTCCCTCAGCCTTTGCTGTGGACAGTCGGTGTAGAGGTCCCAGTCCTGGGGCTTCTCCCCCAGTTCTCCTCCGGTAACGCACTGGCCGGCGCACCAGACGTCGTACTGCTCCGCCGTCAGCTTATTGATGATCTGGTTTATTTCCTTCGGCAGCTTAATCATTCTCTTCCTCCCCAATCCTGTACAGGGTACGGTTATCCAAAGTCCAGACGCGCTCGCTGAACTTGCCGGGCTCCGTCTTCTCCAGCACCTCCTGCATATCGAACATCTTGGCATCGATCATATCCAGGTAGTGGAGCATCTCCGCCTCCGGGAACAGGGGCTTCTTCGGGCTGCCGTATTCCGGCTCATAGTGGTGTGTCAGCATCATATGCTCGACCAGGACCGCTTTCTCGTGGGAAATGCCCAGCTCACAGGCGATCTTCTCGATCTCCCGCACGCCCAGGACCAGATGTCCCAGCATCTTCCCCTCAAAGGAGTATCCGGGGGAGATCCCCAGTTCATTGGACTCGATCTCGTCGATCTTCTCGATATCGTGGAGGATCACTCCCGCCATCAGCAGGTCCGGATCCAGGTTGGTATAGACCTGACATGCCCGCTCGGCCATCATCAGCATCCGCTTCTCGTGGTAGAGCAGTCCCGCCAGCTCGGCGTGATGGTTCTTCTGGGCGGCCGGGTAGTACATCAGCTTGTCCTTACGGCGTTCCAGGATGGTCGTGCAAAGGCTGCGCAGTTCCTCATCGGCGAATCCTGCAGCCTTTGCGTAAATATAATCATACATCTGCTGAGGATCCTCGGGAGCGGCCTTGATGAAATCCGCCATATCGATCTGATCCTCTGCTCCGGTCAGCCGGATCCGCATGATGCGCAGCTGCTTCATTCCGTTCCATTCGGTCACCAGGGCGCGGATCTTGAGGATGCTGTTCTCCTTGATCCTCTGCAGACCCGCGATCTCCGCGTCCGCAATGTCCCATTTCTTCCCGTTGATCTCACCGGAATTGTCTCCCAGCAGGAGGTCCAGGTAGGTCTTCTTATTGGATCCGACCTTGAGGGCGATGCTCTTTACCAGAAAGAAGGACGTAATGTCCTCCCCCGGCCGGATATCCGCGATGTATCTTTCCTTCATATAGTTCAGCCTCTTTCGTTGTAATAGTATGTTTCCATCATAACATAGAACCGTGGTCGATGCAAAAATATTTTTGGAAAATATTTACACTTTTTCTGTCGGCCATTATAAAAGGAGCTGCTGCAGCGCAACAGCTCCTCGTTATGCTTATCTCAGTGGCTCGATTACTCGATGATCTC
>CAMOZS010000059.1 GCA_946631075.1 uncultured Bacillota bacterium
AAATAAAGGGAAGCGCGGTGTGCTATAATGAGAAAAACGATCGATGACAGACCGGCCGCCCGGGCCCGGGCCGAAGCAGAAGCCGGCGGGCCGGCCGAAGCAGAAGCCGGCGGCCCGGACCTTGCGGACGGGATCCCGGAGGGATTCCCCTACCGGCAGATCCTCCTGCTGGGAAGGCCGGTCCACGAACCATACAGCCGGTTCCGGGCCCGACATCCCCGCATGGATCCCGGCCGCAGAGCCAAGATCTTCGCGCCCTTTGACGCCCTGCGGGGCTTCGATCTGGCCCTGACCGCCAAACGGGTCCAGGTCGAATCCGGCTCCCGCGAAAAAGACTTCCGGAGGGAACTTATGTGTACACGTTTTTATATCGATATCTCAGACGAAGAGCTGCGGGACATCATCTCCGCGGCCGAGGGCAGCGCCCTGACGGACAGGTTCCTGCGGATGGGCTCGCCTCTGCATACCTCCGGGGAGATCCGTCCTACCGATGTCACCGCCGCCATCGCCACATCCCGGTCCGGCAAACGGACCGTCTTTCCCATGCAATGGGGCTTTCATCTCAGCGGCAGGACCGGGACCACCATGCTCCTCAACGCCCGCAGCGAGACGGCTGCTCAGAAACAGACCTTCCGGGAGAGCTGGCGGACCCACCGCTGCATCCTGCCCGCCTCCTACTATTTCGAATGGGAGCATCACAAGGATCCCTCCGGAAGGCAGACGGCCGGACAGAAGTACGCCATCCAGCCCCGGGGATCCGCGGTCACCTGGCTCTGCGGTCTCTACCGGATGGAGGAGGGCCTGCCCCGCTTCGTCGTTCTGACCCGGCAGCCTTCCGATGACATCGCCTTCATCCATGACCGGATGCCGGTCATCCTTCCCGCGGACCTCATCGACCAATGGATCGACCCGGCAATCGATACCTCGAAAGTCATCGGCCGGGCCGTTACTGATGTAGTATTTGAGACTGCCTGAGCTGACCGGCTCTCTACCAGGAGCCGCCTCCGCCGCCTCCGGCGCCGCCCCCTCCTCCGAAGGAGCCGCCTCCGTCACCGTCGGAGGGCGAAGAGGTCATGCTGGAGCTGACCGAGGACATCATGCTGTCCATGGAGCTCATGAGGGACGATGGATCAAAGACCGACTCCGCGCTCCCGTAAGTGTAATAGGGGGCGTCGTACCACTGAGGCGGTCTGGTCGCGAGGGAGGCGAACCTGCTGGCATAGACAGCGGTCACCCCCAGGGCGAAGGCGTAGGCCAGATTCTTGTAGAAATAATCCGGATCCTGCTCCGCCAGCATCTCCATCCGCTCTTTTTCGGCCACGTTCAGGAATCTCCGGTAGCCCCGGATCCTGCCCAGAAGCTGGGCGTACTCATCTGTCTTGCGCTCGCAGATAGCCGCCGTAAGGAAGAGGATGAAGATCATGACAAGCCCCAGGAAATAGGGCAGGATCTGCCCTCCTATGCAGGTATCGAACAGGACCGCTGCCCCGAATCCGACCATGATCAGAGCCACCCAGCCGATAAGGCCGAAAACGAATCCCGGTCCCTTCTTCCGGGGCAGATTGATCCAGCGGCTGATCCCCCAGAAGCCCAGCAGGGGCAGCAGGATCTCGGCGACACCGAAGGCAAGGTAGAACAGGAAATCCCCGTGTCCTACGATGAAGGGGCTGCCGTTGAGGAGCTTGCTGACGGAAAAGAGGAGGATCATGGCGATCACACCGATCAGGCGAAGGACGATGGCGATCAGCCTGGCCTTCGGATCATACAGGCGGTTTTTGTATCTCTTGATGATGGAGTTCCGGATCTCACCGACGGTCTCGTAGAAGTAATCCTCCAGGTCATCCATGGTCACGCGGGTGCGGCTTCCTCCAAAGAACAGGCCGTCCAGGAAGGTCCGCTCATCCTCCGAGTTTCCGTCATATTCTTTCAGGGATATGATCTCGTAATCCGCCTTTGTCTTCTTCTTGCGCAGCCCGTAGGGGACCTGGAACTCCCTGATCTTCAGATAGCCCTTGTCCGCCAGACTCAGAAGCATGCTGGTGACCTGCCGGCCTTCGATGCTCCCCCTGTCCAGATAGGCCACTTCCGGCGCCGACATCCCCTCCGGAGGATAGAACTCCTCGGTCTCAACGATCCGGGGATCCCTGCCGAATCTGCGCCAGAGCAGAAGACCGATCAGGGCGACCACCGCCAGGATCGCGATCAGCAGATAAAAGCTGATATTGGAAAAGGACGCCTGTCTGTTGTAATATCCCTCCGGCAGGACCGCCCGGATGGTCAGGCCGGTCAGGGTGTCCTCCGTCGTGGAGCATTTGATGATCCTGTCCCCGTCGCTTTCAAAGGGAACATCTACATTGTATCCGGTCTTCACGCCCACCTTGTTCATATCGATGGGCTTGGGGAAAGTCACCTCAAAGCTGACCTTGTCGATCGACTGGGCCTCCCAGCCGGTCCCTACCAGGTTGTAGTAGAGCTCATCGCCGTTCTTCAGATGGTCCCCTCTCATGTCGTAGGTATAGGAGAACACATATCTGGTATTCTCGTCCGCGTATCTGTCCGGATCACCGATCTTGAAGTAGAAGTTCTCATCATCTTTGGACTGATCAAAAGGCTGGCCAGTCAGCACCTTAAAATCCCGGACATCTCCGTAGAATACCGATACCTGTCCGTCCCGGTCCAGTCTGGTCCTGCTGGGGATGGTCCTGTAGATCCCGTGGCTGGCCTGGGTGAAGCGGACATCCATCGTTTCTTTGATCAGATAGGTGTCATCTTCGTTCACCTGCATATCGATGTGGTAATCCTCGATCACGAAATTGCTGGCTCCGTAGGCCGGCTGGGCCATCCATATCCCGAAGGCAGCTATGACCAGGAGGAGTACGCAGACTGTCCGCGCCAAGGCTCCTGCCGCCGATATCTTTCTGATTCCGTTCATCGATGTTCACGCCCCTTTCTCCAGCCTTTGCGGCTGTTCCTACTTTTTCTTTCCCTTCTTCGGGAGGACCTTCACACTGCACCGCTCCACGACACTGTTTTCTCCGTCGACGGCAATGATCTCAGCCTTTCCCGCTTTTTTCGCCCGGACGACGCCGATGCTGTTTACGGTCGCGACTTTTTTGTTGGTCGAGATCCAGATGATCCGGGCCGAGCCGCTGCCGGCAGGCTGGGCCTTGACCCGAAGCTGGGTAAACCCGCCTTTCTTCAGCCGGACCTTCTTCTTCGCGAGAGAGAAATCCTCTCTGTAGCTTCCTTCCCGGTCGATCTTGAGCCTGCATTTGGCCGAAGGACCGTTCTTGACCTTAGCTGTGATGGTGACCGTTCCGGTCTTTTTGAGTCTGACCCATCCGTATTCATCCGGCTCAGCGATGCTGCTGTCCGAGCTCTTCCATGTCACTGTTTTGTTGTGGGCCCCGGCCGGCATCACCGTATAGCCGATGGTGATCTCCCCATCATCGATGGAAGTGTGGATCGAATAATCGGAGAGATAGATCTTTTTCGCCTTGACCATTTTGCCCTTCTTCACATAGCGGGCTTTGATGGTCATGGCAGACCCATAGCATTCGGTGTTCTTTGTGACCGGCGTTCCGTCCGAGTACCATCCGCAGAAGACATAGCCCTTTTTCTTAGGCGCTTTGGGAAGGGCGCCCAGGTCAAAGCCTTCGGTCAGAGTGATCTTCTTCACTGTTTTCTTTCCGATCCTGAAGGTGACCCTGCACTTGCCCGGCTTCAGTTTATTAAGGTTCTTGTCCAGCCATTCGACCCTCTTAGTGATCCAGCCACGCAGCTGCTCCACCTCGTCACGGTAGGACCTGGCCTCCTCAGCCTTTGCATCCTCAGAAGCATCCGCCCCGCCGGCGCGGCCGTAGTCATAGTCCCCGTACCAGTCGTCGGTATAGGAGCCCCACTTCTCCACATCGTATCTGCGGGAGACCTGGAGCATGTCGTAATACTGATCCAGGAGGCCGCCTTCCATGGTGACCTCTCCCATCTTCTCCTTGATCAGGGGCCAGCGGTCCAGGACCAGCTGGGTGAAAGCCGGATCCTTCAGCATCCGCCCGAACCAGGGTGTATCGTTGCCGAATTCGTCGACCCGGTATTCATCGTATTCCAGATCGCCCCAGGCAACGTAGTCGAAATCCCAGAGGGGTCCCCAGAACAGCTTGCCGCTGCGCTTCTTATACAGGTAGGTGCTCCCGGACCCGTAGGCGTCGCCGTTGGATGAGAGCATCTGGACCCAGTAATAGTCCACGGCGGCCGGGATATCGATGTAGTCACTGTAAGGGATCCCTTCCGCGCTTTTGAAGCCCTTGCCGAAGATGGCGTTCTCGGTCTGCTGCATATAGTTTTTGATGTATTCCAGCTGGACTTCGTTCTTGTAGTCCTCAAAGGAAGGATGCTCCAGGAACCAGTTGACCCGCTCGGTCGAAAAGGCGTTGTCCGAGTAGGCGTCATCATCATAGGGCTCCATGGACAGGAGGTATCCTCCGCTGATCACCGGTTCCTCTGTCGCGGTCTTCCCTTCCTTATCCTCCAGATCGTCGATGGCTACCCGGCTGCTGTCGACCCGGATCTGCTGGGTGAGGAAATAGCTTCCGTAATATTCGCCGTTCATGACGACCTCGACCGGAACGCTCTTGGGGGTAAATTCCATGCCCAGCTGCTCTCCCAGCCAGTAGGTCATCTTGTTCCGCATCAGGCTGTTGTCGAAGCGGTTGGCCAGGAGGACCCAGTGCTTGTTCTTCCCCATTCCGAACAGGTCGGATTTCTTGTCCAGCTTGACCTTGTAGGGCTTCTTGTCGGCGTCCCATGTGGAATTGCCGCGGCCCCGGATGTATTCCAGATCGTAGGTCTGGGTCTGCAAAGGCTGGTCGGTGTATTCGCATTGGAATCCGTCCGGGATCTGGACGGTGACCCTGCCGTAGCATTCTGTGTCATGTTCGGGGTCCCCGTTCATGGCGCTGACACTGCCCAGGCTCTCATCGATATCAAAATAGAGGGTCGGGATCGACTCCTCCATGAACTCGATGCTCCGCAGGAGGACCTTGATCTTTTTTGTGCCGGCGATATCGGAGCTGTCGACCAGCCGCAGCTGCACCTTGTGGACACCGCTGATATGCTGGCCGGAGGCGTCCAGACAGTATTCCCAGTCCAGGGCCCAGCCCTTCTTACCCATCTGGTTTCTCAGGGGGATGACGGCCACAGGTTCCTCCCCGTCATCAAGGAAGATCTGTGCCGTGACCTTGAGTCCCCGGTCTCCTAGTCCGCTGACCGCTATTTTCCCCGCGGTCTTATCGCCGAAATCAAAGCGGTCCGCGATGGTGATCCTGCCGGCGCTGAGCTGGTCCTTGGGTCCGCTGATCAGAAGACCTCTTCCCGTCTCGGAGTATTCGACGGAAACATCGGTCATGTCCTCGGACAGGAGGATCTTGCCGGCGTCATAGAGTTTGGGCAGATCCTGTTTCAGGAAGGGGTCAGCGATCAGACCCGGATCCGCCGGTTCTTCCGCTTCCGGCTGGACGGGTTCCTCAGCTGCCGGCTGGGCCGGCTCTTCCCCTGCCGGATCCGCGTAGGCCTGGGCCGGGACCAGCATGGTCCATGTCAGGCACAGGGCCAAAAGGGATAAAAGCAATAGTTTGTTCTTCATAGTCGATTCCTTTCTGCTGTCAAAGCTAAGGTGTCGATATGCCTGCTTTCCTCACCGGACCTCCCACCGGTTGACGATCATGGCTGCCTGTTCATTCTCCATCCGATGGGCCCGGAAGGAGTAAAAGATGTCCGCGTTGCACTTGGTGCAGACATTGGACACGGCAATGTGATCCTCCGGGATCCCCGCCATGAGCAGGCTCATCCGGTTTGCCTCCATCAGATCCAAATGAGGCTTTCCTCCGGGGATCTCCCTACCGTCCTCCATGAAGGCCGGGTATCTTCGGAAGATCTTCTCCGCTTCATCCTCTCCCCACTGGTCGGCGAACTGGTCCAGGACCTCCTCGCCCATCTCGTAGCAGTCCAGGCAGATGCCGGGGCCGATGGCCGCGTACATATCCGCCGGGTCGCTGCCGAACTCTTCTTTCATCTTCCCGATGGCGACGGCCGGGATCCTTCCCAGCGTCCCCCGCCATCCGGCATGGACCAGACCGATAGCTTTCCGGACGGGGTCGGCCAGATATACCGGCGGGCAGTCTCCTCCAAAGGCGGTGAGCACCGCGTCCGGGATATCGGTGATGATCCCGTCGACGCTCCTCCTCCGCTCCGGCTTATCCTGGCGCAGGATGGGTCCCAGATCCTCCGGCCGGACCACATAGACATGGTTGGTGTGCATCTGGTCTGTCACGCACTCCATCTCGATAGATGATCCCAGCTGCCTGGCCAGCCGGTCTCTGTTCTCAAAGACTACCGGTCCCGCTTCCCGGGGATCCTCGTCCTTCATGACCACGACCCGCAGGCCTTCCCTGCCTTTGCCCTCCTTCTCGTCATAGGAGATGAACCGGGTGGAATACAGGTTGGGCACTCCCAGCCGGTCCAGAAGATCGACGGAGAGATAAGGGATCTCTTCTGTATGGATATTGAATATCTTTTTCTGATCAGAAAACTGGATCTTCATGTGCTTCTCCTCAATGTAGCTTATATGGATTTTACCATGCAATGGCGAAGCCGTCCACCGGACCAAAAGACAGTGTAAGACAGGTTCTCCCTTCACGCCGATGCCCGTTCGGGTTCGAGTCCCTCTATTTTATGCGGCCAAATGAAAACAGGCCCTTTCGGACCTGTTTTCATTTGGCGCGCCATTAGGGACTCGAACCCCAAACCTCCGCATTCGTAGTGCGTTACTCTATCCAATTGAGCTAATGGCGCTCATGTCGATTCTTTTCGACGCCGACTGTTATTATACATGATATGTCCCGCCAGTGTCAAAGGAATTCTGAAACTTTTTGTATCTCCCGCCGGGTTCAGGTTATCTGAACACCTGATAGGTCACCCGGATCCGGTCCTTGCGGGTGGATCCGCCCACCTGGCTCAGGATGACCCGGCCCTTGCCCCGCAGGACGATCTTATCCCCCTCCTGAAGGATCTGATCGGTCTTCATCGCCTCCATGCTGTTGACACTGACCAGTCCCCTCCGGATGGCCTCCCCTGCCTTTGCGCGGGACATGCGAAAGGCGGAGGCGGTCACACTGTCCAGACGAAGTGAAGCCACCGTATCGGTCTGGGTAACTGCCTTCCCCCTGGCGATATACAGCTGGTCGATGGGCAGGACCTGGGTGGACAGCCAGGTGTGTCCGGCCTTGGCGTAGTTCATGTGGATGAAATCCGCCATTGCCGTCTCCACGATGATGTCGGCGCCGGGCCCGATCTCCGATTCCTCATCCCGGACCAGGATATCGCCGGTCACCTCCCGGTCGATGCCCAGAGCCAGGACCGATCCCAGATAGTCCCGGTGGCTGAGCTTCCGGCCGCCTTTCGCGCAGGAGACCCGGATCACCCGGACCAGGTCCTTCAGATCCTCCTCCCCCGCGTAGTCCGGCAGGAAGACCGGCATGCAGCGCTCCGCGTCATCGAAGCCACCATAAAAACGGACGGTCACCGGCAGGCTCCTGCCCCGGATCATCTCCTCCGCGATCCGCCGCTGATGACTGTCAAGAAAGTCCCCGGATGTGATCATATATCGGTCTGCCGCCTGAGCAGCCTTGTCCTCCAGCCGCGCCACAAGCAGCGCATCATCGTTCATCTTATCTTATTTCCTCGTCTTGTTAAGTTCCTCGTCTTCTTCTACCTTTTCAAACACCATCCGGGTCCCCTGGGGATCCGTCATGACCAGACGGCCTTCCGAAATGGACAGCCGGTACTCGATAAAGATCTGGGCCGCCAGCTCCACCTGCAGACGGTGGCCGGACCGGGTCACCGGGATCTGCTCGTTTCCGATGAAATAGGCCGCCCTGCCCTCATCGAAGCTCAGGGTATACTGGAGGGATCCTGCCGGAAAAAAGGCCAGATGGTCCCCTTCCATGACCCCGACGCTGACCCACATCCCGTCCAGATCATCAGCCGAGACGAACCAGGCCAGGATGGCCCCCGCGATCACAAAAATCAGGCATGTAAAAAACAGATAGGTCAGATTCATTCTCTGCTACCCTTTCCGCCGGACTCTGCCCTACTCGCCCATTTCGGCCAGAGTCGGCATGGCCGGGATGGCCCCCGGTCTGGAGCAGGTCCTGGCTGCCGCCCGGTTGGCGAAATCCAGATGCTCCCGGAGCACCGCTTCGGACATCCCTTCAAGGTCGATGCTCCCGTCCTCACCGGCAAAGCGGAGCATCCTTGAAAGGACCGCTCCCAGGAAGGTGTCCCCGGCTCCGTTGGTATCCGCGACCTGTACCGAAATGCCCGGGATGGATCCGGTGATCTCTCCCAGCCGGTAGAAGACGCCTTCGCTTCCCAGGGTCACCAGGACCAGGCGGATCCCATGCTCCGCCAGGATCCGGCTGCCCTCCTCCAGATTTTCCGTTCCGGTCAGAAGGGGCAGTTCCTCATCGGACACTTTAAGGATGTCCACCAGATCGAAGGGGTCCTTCATCCAGCGGACCGCCTCTTCTCTGTCCCGCCACAGGGCCGGCCGGAAATTGGGATCGTAGCTGATCAGAACG
>CAMOZS010000060.1 GCA_946631075.1 uncultured Bacillota bacterium
ATGTCATGATCTACGATGTTCGCGGAGGATCTGATCATGACTTGTCGTTTTCAGTACGAAGACATTTGACCCTTATGCTAAACGATCCTTCTTCGGGCGGCGAGCAGGGTCCCGCAGCCGAGGAGCAGGATGCTTCCCAGCAGGTAGATCCAGGTCGTGCCCGGTCCGCCGGCCGAGGGCAGCTCGATCCCCGCCGTGTTGATGATGGTGATCGTCCACTCATCCTTGCCTTCGGTCTTGGTGACACTTCCGACGTTCGTCTGATTTCCGACCGCCAGCTTGCTGATGACGATGTCTCCGTCTGCGGGGACCGTGACTTTGATCAGTCCTCCCAGGGATTCATAGCCCGGCGGTGTGTCGGTCTCTTCGATCAGATAGGTTCCGACCGGCAGTTTGCCCTCGAAGAAGACACCCGTGGTTTTATCCGAAGTCAGCCCGGAAAGCTCGACGTCTCCAGCCTTTGCGATCTGATCCTTCTGGTCCAGATCATCGCCTTTAGCAGTGTAGATCGTGAATACGGCGCCGCCCAGGGGCTTCTGGGTGCCGGAGGGATCTGTGTTATTGACGCCCACCTTCTTCAGGATGATCGGCCTGTCCCTGGGAACGACCTGATTGCTGATCGTCACCTTGCCCTTGTCCTGCAGGCCGCTGCTCTGACCGGAATAGACCGCGGTATAATCGCTTCCCGGATCGTCCTCCACGACGTAATAGGTGTACAGGGTGCCGTCTTCATCCTCCACTTCGATCGGGATGTTCACGCTCCAGAGGTGATCATTCCCCACCGGCGTGGGAAGACGGCCGATGTCTGTTTCGTATTCTGTCAGGATGTTGCCCTGATTGTTCGGCTGACCCAGCTCAGTGATATCCAGATCCTCCATGAGTTTATCCAGGGTCAGATCAGTGGATGTGATGCCGGAGGAGGCAGGCGCTTTAAGCCGCCCCGCCTTCTTTGCCGCCACTGAGCGGGTCGTTTTCGCTGACCGGCCGCCGACATTTGCCGCGGAGGCAGAATAATAATCCTGAGGGATCATGTACCAGCCGCCGCTATCAGGAGTCGAGGATGCCTTCGGAGCAGATGACCATTCATTGCCGTTGGTCCTCACATAGTAATTACCATCGGTTCCTTTGACAAGTGTCCCCTTGGCAAGCTTCGCCTGCACATCGCCGGTATTGCTCCCGTAGATCGAAGCAGCATCAGAAACTGTTCCGTTCAGTTTCACCGTCACGCCCCATCCTTCGACACCGGCCGGACCATTAGCCGCGTTTCCGGAATCCAGATTTCCATAATTTTTGACGATCACCCAGTAATCGTTTCCGTCTTTGAAGATCCCGGAGCAGTTGACCTGGCCTCCGCCGTATGGCCACTGGTAGTCATCGATTTTGATCGGAGTCCCCGGATACAGATCCTGCGCCTCTCTGCTTTCGCTTTTATCGCAGCGGCTGCAGGTCCTCGTCTCATTTCCGTTGCCGTCACTGATCCAGTCGGTCCAGTCGTGGCCCAGGGGCGCGATGATCGTATCGCTCTCAGTGATCTGGTGGGCCGCCTGATCGTCGGAGAAGAGTGCTCCGTCCTTGCTGCAGCGGTAATATTCGATGCTCCCCTGGGTCTCGCATCCCGCCTCGATCGCCTCGACTTTCACCAGGTTTCTGGCATGCTCATGCTCCAGGGCTTTCAGTTCCACCGTTTTCGTATGAGAAGGATCGTATTCGCACACATAGGTCACCGATCCGGGAGCATCTTCCTTCGGTTCGACCCGTTTAGTCTCCGTCCAGCTGTGGATGTGCCGCAGCTGATAGACTTTGAAGGTGATCTCTTCCGGATGACCGGTCAGATCCCGGCCCTTCTCGTCCAGCCATTTTTTCTCGACGGTGATCTTGCCCTTGGGCTTCTCCCTGTTGTCTACTTCATATTCAAAGACATTGTCTTCCGACACCTCCAGCCTTTGGGCGGATGCTCCCGATGCGGCCGAGCCGTCTTTATCCAGCAGGGTGATGGTCGGAGTCAGGATGATCCTGCCCCCTTCCTCTTTCTTGGTCAGGGTCACCAGCCATTTGTCGTCGGATTTCCAGTAACCCTCTGCCCCGACGGTTTCCTCCAGGATGTAATTCCCTTCGGTCAGGCCTTCGAAAGTCAGTGCTCCGGACGCTCCCGATGCTCCCGTTTTGGCGGATGCTCCCTCGATGGGCGTCCACTTGCCGTTTTTCTTCACCGCGTGGGTCAGCTGGAACTGTACCCCGGCCAGGGCTGTCTTCTTATTGTTCTTGTCGACGCCCTTCTTGTTTACCTTCAGATCCAAAGGCTGGACCGGTCCGTTGGTGAAGTTGAAGAACTTCGTGTCGGGATCTTCCACTGTGTATGTGTCGTCCGTATAACGGACCTTTTTCAGATCATACTTGGCGTAGGTCTGCCCGTCGGTCCCGGTCATCATCGTCTTTCTGACCGTTCCTGTCCAGTAGTAGACCCTGCTGTCGTAGGTGATCCCGTCCTTGACGAATCCGCCGGCATTTCTGACTTCCTCCGATGCCTGGGCCCAGCTGATTCCGTCGGCGTTGACCGCGTCATCAGGAACCAGCTCCCGGATCATGTAGCGGTAGGTGGAGGGATGGCCTTCATCGCAGGCCTTCATTTCTTCCGCGGAGATATCCGCTTCGCCGAAGTTGATGTTTCCATCTTCAGTGACGCCGGTAATGAAGGAGGTGTAGCCCGCCTTGTCACCTTCCGGCCCGTGATGCCGCTTCTGCGGATTTCCGACGGTCCCATCCCCCGCTTCTGTACCACCCTTGGGCATGATGGCCTGTTTCGAAGCATCCAGTCCCGAATCGTTGTAACGGCCGTCCAGCCCGATCAGCTCAAACTGGAACTGGTTCCTCTTCAGGATATCGTCCTCCGATTTGCCGTAATAGGATTTGTGGGCGGTGAAATCAGCAGTCGAGATCAGATTGTAGTGGATGTACAGGTTGGACTCGCCGCCGCCCCGTTCCAGATAGAACATATCAAACGTATGATAGGATCCATCCGCGAACGTATCGGGGGTCCCGTCTCCGTCCACGTCTTTCCAGTCAGCCGGATTCAGGTTTTCCTCACCCTTGGCCTTGACAAACTGCTGGTAGATCGTTGTTTCGTATTCGATGAGCTCAAATCCGGGGCCATGAGCGGTGTGATTCGGATCCTTTTTGCCGGAGACCGTCACCTTGCCTGTCGCGAAGTTGATGTCGATCTCCGTACGGTTGTGGATGCCTCCGCCGTCGCCGACCAGGACTCCGTCGATGTACAGCCAGGTATCATCGTCGCCGGAGAACTCGAACTGCATGTCCTTGTACTCGCCTTTGGGATTCAGCACCTGTCCGCCTGCCGGAACGGAGAACCGGGTCTTCATATGCATGCCCTGCCAGTACTGTTTCTGACCGAAGGGCCAGAAGCCTCTTTCTTCCGTGTCAGAGGATGTCTGCCTGGTCAGGGTAAATTCTTTGGATGACTTATCGAAGGCCGCCTGATAGTCCCGGCTGTCATAGGTATAATATCCTTCTTTATCAACGTACAGGAGCTTGTCGGCCCCGGCGTAGCTTGCCTTGCCGGCGTGGGCTGCCCCATCGCTGGGATCGAACAGATACTGCAGTGACTCACCGTTGGTCCCCAGAGAACCCGGTTTATTGGTCAGCTTGGGATATCCGTTTTCCAGCTGATCCTCCACGATCCCCTGCCGGGGGTTGGCGTTCATGGTATAGCTGTTCAGCCCCTTGGTGACCTGGCTCCAGTTGGTCCCGGTGTTGGTCCAGCCGTCACTGGTCTCCTGAGTCCAGTTATTGATAGCTCCATCGTAGACGGTGTGAGCGTAGGCCGGGCTGAATTTCAGGGCGTGGCCATGGGCCGAATCTTCTTCTCTGGCATTGATCCCCGCGTTGTTTCCTCCGGTTCCCCGAAGAGGCTGATCCCATTTCAGGCCATCGCCGTCGGTACCTGCCGACTTAAAACCCGGCCAGGCCAGGCGGCCGTAGATATCGCTGGCGCTCTCTCTGGCGTGCAGACCATCATCGACCCAGTAATCGAACAGATCGAAAGTCGTCCCCGACGGATTGGTAATGGTATCCACCGTCACCCCGTCATCCTTCATGGGCGCGTCCTGGGCGTCAGTCACCGCGATCTCGATCGCGCTGCCGTCCTCCAAAATGATGGTCAGAGCCTCCTGACTGTCGAAGGCCTTCAAACTGACCAGAGCCCAGTCTCCCGCCTCGTATCTGTGTTCTTTTTCATTCCACTGATGGAGCTCCTGCTCCGACTTCCAGATGTCCCTTTCCTGAAGGAAATGGTACTTCAGTTTCAGATCCCATAAATTGGAATCCTCTTCCGCCTTGCAGACCCGAAGCAGCTGCGGATCGGAGAACTCAACCTTTTCGACCCTTGACAGGAATTCCCCCGGATCCCTGGCGATATGAAGCTTGCCGACCAGTTCCTTCAGGCTGATCGCGTCCTCCCCCTTCATGCGGAAGGTATAGGTCTCTCCATCGACGTCGTAGCTGAAGTCGACGGTGTAGACCAGAGCGTATACGCTGAAGCTGTCTGCTGCAAAGGCTGTGCTTCTCAGTTTGCCCTTCTGCAGATCGAAGGCCACGCTTTCGGGATCCAGCATTTCAGGACCGTTTTCACCGAAATGAACGATCCGGAGATGGTCCGCATCGCTTGCCTTGATCGCCTTGTCATAGGAAATGGTGACATCCACCGGTGCTCCCGGTTCCACCGGAGCACCGTCCGACAGGAGAGTAATGTCGTAGAAACGGGCGAATTTCAGTTCTTTGACTGCATCGCCGCCCTCCTGTGCCTGCACTGTCTGCAGGGCTTCTTCACAGAGGGCATCGTAATCCTCTCCGCTCTGTTCGATCTCGCTGACCGTAAGTTCTGTGTCCTCCGGCAGACCAGCCTTTGGACTGTAATCTGCGGTAACAGCGTAGCCGTCCCCGTCAAAGGTGAGGGGTCCCTCCTGGGCCTTCGCCTCTTCGGATCCGGTCTGTTCTGTCTGTGAAGGGAGATCGATCCCTCCCTGCCGGGCTGCTTCCTGCTCGTCCAGGGTCATGGCCGGAAGGATCAGCAGATAGGTGGTAATGAAAACGACCGCTGCGGAAAGCATCATTAGCAGCGGCCGGTGTTTCTTTATTGAATTAATAAGCGCGTCTCTGAAACGCTGGTGTCGATTCTCATTCATGTCGGTATAGCCTTATATCGTAAATCATCATTAATGTCACTGCTATACATAAACTATACCACATGAAAAGAAAACTGACCGAACGGCATGTGCCTATTTCATGACTTTCGTGACATTCGGCCAGCTAAAAGCGTTGAAATATCAACGTTCTTGGACTGCTCTTCCCCTTCTTCAAGGATCGTAGCTGCATCAACCTCTTCGATCATTTCCAGCCTTTGCGCCGGTCTACTGAGTCCGCGCCCGGCGGCGGGCTGCCAGCGTGATACCGCAGCCCAGCAGCAGGATGCTTCCCAGCAGGTAGATCCAGGTCGTTCCCGGTCCGCCGGAGCTTGGGAGGGCCGCTCCCGGAGTATTGCCGAAGGTGACTGTCGCTCCCGCGTCGGCGGAATTGCTGATCTTCACCATGTCGGTGGCATTGCCGTCGATGGGCTGACCGGCGTGCTCCCCGCTGCCATGGACGAGGACCGCTTCCATTTCATTGGTCTGACTGTTGGACCGTACCTGGAATACCGGATTCTCATCCGCCCGGACGTAACCGTCAGGAGCCTTGGTCTCCACGATCTCGTAGTAGCCTGTTTCCAGTCCGGTGAAGCTGAAGATGCCCGGATTCTCCGTGGATTCTGTGACTTCGCTCTCATCCCAGCCTGTATCCTTCACCCTGGGATCCAGGGAAGTGTACTTGACCAGCTTGAACCTGGCACCGGAAAGCCGCGGCGTTCCCGTCTCCACGTTGTCCTTGTCGACCTTGTGGATGGCGACGTTGATGGCCGGCTTCTTCTGGTTGGTGATGGTCCAGCCGCCGTCATCGCCCTGGTCCCACTTCACATAGTAGCTGGCGGTCTCGCCGTCAAAACCTTCGCGGCTGGTCGATCCCACGCTCTCGGTGTTGATCCTGATCTCGCTCAGCTCGTACTTGTACACATAGTACTTCCCATCGTCTGAATCCCGCTCAAAGAGCGGCAGATGGGTTATGCTGCCTTTCCAGACACCGCCGCTGACACCCTGGCCGGGTACGTTCTGTCCGGGCAGGATCAGTGTGGAGAAGCTGTCCTCCCCTTCGACCAGCTGCATGGTGTAATCCAGCTGTCCGGTCTGCGGGTCGGCGCTCATATCCAGGCGGTCCGGTATATCCTCCGCGTTCAGGATGACATTCCCGGAATTGGTCATCTCAAAGGACCACTCCTTCTTATCCTCGTTCGACCATATATCGTGTGACTCATCCAGCGACAGGGAGACCTCTCTGGCCTCATTGACCGCGTTGATCCTGAAATATTCCCCTGAGTTCCAGTGGCTGCCGTTTCTGGGGCTGTCGAATCCTGCCCCGGTCACCGTATGCCAGTGGCCCTGATTATAGTATCTCGGTATGATGGTCAGTCCATAACCCTTCGGGATGAAGACGACGGTCGACAGATCGCTCCTGGTGCGGTTCCCGTTATACAGATTTACGGTTACCGGATAGATGGGCAGCGCCTGTGAGGCTCCCGCCGGCTTATATCTGGCCTCGTACTTCTTCTGCAAAAGCTGGAGGGTCAGGAAGTCATCCACATGACCGGATTCATCCTTCGTCCCGTTGGCGTTTTTCCACTCTTTTTCAATATCGACCTGAGTATCCAGATCCGTCGGGCTGACCGGTTCGTTGACGATATCGAAGGTGTAGCTACCCTCCTCTTCACCGCCGATGATCCTGGAACTGTAGCCCTCCACCGGGGTCTCTTTGATGTAATACATGTAGGATACGGCGATCTTCGTGCTTCCGTCGCTCAGGGTGTATTCTCCTGTCTTCGGAAGATCGCTGACTGTTTCGGTCCACTCGTTCTGCTTGGACAGCTGACCGGTGAAACCGGCTGCTTCTTCGATCTGCTGCGGACTGTATTCATTCTTCTGCGTCTGGCCCGGATGTTCAGGATCCGCCTGGGTCGTATAAGGCACCCGGTAAAGGGTATACCGGACGACATCAGCCGCGTGGTTCTCAGCGCCGTCGGACCAGATTTTGCTCACCGTCAGATCCGTCGTTTCGATATTGTTGGTAAACTCAGCCTTTGCGCTGTCCGGAACATTGGCGCCTACTTTGCCGGGGCTGACCGTCACGGTAATGCCATTGTCGCCGGCAAGGGCGGTGCCGTTGGTCGCAGCTGCCTCTGTCACCACGTAGGGACCGGGGGTCAGTCCTTCCAGCTCGATGGTTTCCGCCTGTCCGCCCGACACTGTGATTTGAACGGTCCGGGTCTGCTCGCCGGCCGTGGCCGTATCCGCAACGCCCGTGACTGTGAATGTGTAGACCCCGTCCACAAGGCTGGTCAGATCACCGGCCGCAGGCCGACCGTTCACCGTTACAGCCTTTGTGATCTTGAGAGACCCCTTCACCACGTTGCTGACTTCCAGCGGATCCGGCGTCAGCGTCCCGTCCTGCGAGGTCATGTGCTTGTCCTTGCCGACGATGAACTGCTGCTGGCCGTCCAGTTTGACGGTCGTGGCGGTCGTCTCCGGAGCACCGGTCTCCTCGACCTGCTTGATGTAATAGTAGTAGCGGTTGCCTTCCCCATCGGCTGCGGGAAGTCCAGCCTGCTCCAGGGCCGTGCTCCACTCCCAGTCATTGGTCTGGTCCAGGGTCACGGTTTTCGTAAAGGCCGGGTCATCCACATACTTCTTGTTGCTATTCGTATGGGTGGGCGGGTTGCCGTAGTTGATGGCAGCCTCTTCGGCTTCGCCTTCGCCAGACTCGCCGCCAGGCTGGTCATTATCCCCGCCGTCACCGGCTGCTTTAAGGGCCGGCGCCTTCATCATCATGCGGGAAGGAGCAGAAGCATTGTTAGCAACTAGCTTGAGACTTGGTTTGCGTCCTGAATTCGGGTCCATATCACCCCAGTTGTCGTTTTTAAATGAAATCGTCACGACCGGTCTGTCTATCTCAACGTTTCTTGTTTCTAACTTTGGTGTTCCCCCGTCATATGCTCCTACCGGTAAATCAACCCTTACATCGTTGATCTCCAGCTGCATGATATTATTATGTGTTTGCCTGTAGTAACTGAATTGGACAGTGTCGCCAACGTGGTATTCTCCTTCAGACCTCAACAGCTCAACCCATTCATGATTCCCCCAATGCTGCTGCCATCTGACGATGATCGTTGCCGGCACAGCCCGCTCGGTATAGGTACTGCTGAACACAGCTTCTTCGGTTGCGTTCTCTCCAATGGTCTTGGTCACCTGCCACTGATGCGCCGGGCTGTGATCTGTCAGCACGTAGTCTCCTGCAGACGTCGGCACGCCTTCTTCCCTTACGGTATAGGTCCCGGCCTTCAGGCCTT
>CAMOZS010000061.1 GCA_946631075.1 uncultured Bacillota bacterium
CCCTGGAGCCTGGGGATCAAGGCGGTGATGGCCATCATCTTCGGCCTGATCATCCAGTCGGTAGCCGCCAGGAAGGCGGTCAGCGGAAGGAAGGCAGTCAGCGGCAGGGCCTTCGTATCCATAGAGGTAGTGGGCATGGTCGTCGCGGGCCTGTTCATGACGGGAGCCTATTTCATCGCCGAGGGTATCATGTACGGCAACTGGCCGGTAGCCATGCTGGGGATCCCCTGGAACATCGCCCAGTTCGCGGTCGGCGCCGCCCTGGCGGTGGCTCTGAATACGGCTCTGGCAAGGACATCGCTGCGGGGCCATATGGCCTACGCGCAGCCACAATAAGAAGGAGACTGGAATGTCTGCATTTATAGAGGTAGACGATCTTAAATTTGACTATATCAAACAGGATGGAACTTCCCTGCGGGCGGTCGACGGAATCAGCTTCCGGATCGAGCGGGGAAGTTTTACTGCCATCATAGGCCAGAACGGGTCCGGCAAGTCGACCCTGGCCAAGAACATCAATGCCCTCCTTCTTCCGACAGAGGGAAGGATTCTGGTGGACGGACTGGATACCGCTGACCCCGCCAGCCTTTGGGAGATCCGGCGGCGGGTGGCCATGGTCTTCCAGAACCCGGACAACCAGATCGTGTCCTCCATCGTCGAGGACGACATCGCTTTCGGTCCCGAAAACCTGGGCGTGGATCCTGCGGAGATCCGCCAGAGGGTCCGATTCGCCCTGAAGGACGTGGAGATGGAGGAATACCGCAGGAAAGCGCCCCATCTGCTGTCCGGCGGTCAGAAACAGCGGATCGCCATCGCCGGGGCCGTCGCCATGGAGCCCCAGTGCATCGTCTTTGACGAGCCGACGGCCATGCTGGATCCCAGGGGGAGAAGCGAAGTGCTGAAGGTGATCGAGCGGCTCCACGACAAGGGGATCACGACCATCCTGATCACCCATTTCATGGAGGAAGCCGCCCGGGCGGACCACGTGATCGTCATGAACAAGGGCAGGCTGGAAATGGACGGGACTCCCACGGAGATCTTCTCCAGGCAGGACCGGCTGAAGGAGCTTTCTCTGGATGTCCCGGCCCCGATATATCTGGCCCGGATCCTGGGCGAGCGGGGCGTGGACCTTCCGCCGGGGATCGAGACGACCGAAGAGCTTGTGAGGTGTCTATGTCAATTACAGTAAAAGATCTGACTCATATATACAGCCCGGGCCAGCCCCAGGAGCAGGTGGCTCTGGACCAGATCAGCTTCCGGATCGAGGACGGCACCTTCGCCGGTCTCATCGGCCACACCGGTTCCGGCAAATCCACTCTGGTCCAGCATCTGAACGGGCTTCTGAAGCCCACTTCCGGGACTATTCTTCTGGGCGATACGGATATCACAAAGGCTGGGACAGCCAGCAGGCAGGCCCGGCTGAAGACCGGACTGGTCTTTCAGTACCCGGAATACCAGCTTTTTGAAGAGACCGTGGCCAAGGATGTGGCCTTCGGTCCTAACAACCTGGGCCTTTCCCCGGAGGAGACGGACGCCCGGGTGAGGGAGGCCCTGCAGCTTGTCGGCCTGGACTACGAGGAGCTGAAAAACGTTTCTCCCTTCGAGCTTTCGGGGGGACAGAAGCGGCGGGTCGCCATCGCCGGAGTCATCGCCATGAAGCCGGAGATCCTGATCCTGGATGAACCGACGGCGGGACTGAATCCCAAGGCCCACCGGGACATTCTGGATATGGTCCGGGGGATCCACGAATCCACCGGCAACATCACCCTGATGGTCTCCCACAACATGAACGACATCGCCCGGATGTGCGATCAGGTCCTGGTGATGGACCACGGCCGCCTGCTCATGGACGGAAGCCCGGAAGAGGTCTTCCGCAGAGGCGAGGAGCTGAAAGAGGTCGGTCTGGCCCTGCCGGACTCGATGGAGATCGCCCGGCAGATCATAGAGGGAGGCCTTGCTCTGGAAGGGACCTTCCTGACAATGGAGGAAACAGCGGACGCCATCGCGGCGGCGCTTCAGGCTAAATGATAAGAGATATTACACTTGGACAATATTATCAGACCGAGTCGCTGATCCACCGGCTGGATCCCCGGCTCAAGATCGTCGCTACCCTTCTTTATATCGTAGTGCTTTTTGTGGTAGATGATTTTCTGGGATTCGCCATCGCCTATGCCGGACTTGAGACAGCGATCATCATGTCGAAGGTCCCCCGGCGCTTCATTCTCAAAGGTCTGAAGCCGGTCTTTCTGATCATCGCCTTTACCCTGGTCATCAACCTGTTTATGATCCAGGGCGAGGTCCTGGTCCAGTTCTGGAAATTCCACATCACCCGGGAGGGCGTCCATATGGCCGCTTTCATGGGGATCCGGCTCTTCCTGCTGATCATCGGATCCTCCCTTCTGACCCTGACTACCCGGCCCATCAGCCTGACCGACGGCATCGAGGCCCTTTTATCCCCATTCAAAAAGCTGGGTCTTCCGGCCCATGAGCTTGCTATGATGATGACAATCGCCCTGCGTTTTATTCCGACCCTGCTGGAGGAGACAGACAAGATCATGAAAGCCCAGCAGGCAAGGGGGGCGGATTTTGAGACCGGAAATATCCTCCGCCGGGCCAAGGCTTTGGTCCCCATCCTGGTCCCTCTGTTTATCAGCGCCTTCCGGATCGCTCAGGATCTGGCTCTGGCCATGGAAGCCCGCTGCTACGGCTGCGGGATCCGCAGGACCCGGATGAATGAGATCCGCTTCGAAAAGCGGGACCTGATCGGGGCGATCGTGTTCGCCTGTTTCCTGGCGGTCATTGTTTTGGAACGGTTTCTGTGGTAGGGTAGGTACATGAGACAGCGAAAAGTCAAAAATCTGGATGAAAAGCTGCAGGCGGTCAGCGCTTTTATGGTCGAGGATCCTTGTCCCGAAGTATGGGGGCAAGTGTTCGGCGACCGGCCCCTGTATCTTGAGATCGGCTGCGGCAAGGGAGATTTCCTCCTGCAGCAGGCCCTGACCCGCCCGGAAGCGGCCTTCGTGGGCATCGAAGGACAGGCGTCGGTGGTCCTGCGGGCACTGGAGAAGGCGGCCGCGGCTTCGGAAGGAGCCGGCGATGACGGGGACTCAGAGGAAGCCGGCGAACCCAGCCTTTGCGGTAATCTGCGTTTTGCCTGCGCCTTCGTGAACGGCCTGGAGGAACTGTTCGAGCCCGAGAGCCTTTCGGGGATCTACCTGAATTTCAGCGACCCCTGGCCCAAGGGGCGGCACGCAAAACGCCGCCTGACCTACCGGGGCAGGCTGAAGGATTACGCCAAAGCGCTGAAGCTGGGCGGTTTCATCGCCGTCAAGACCGACAACGATCCTTTGTTTGAGTTTACGCTGGAGGAGATCGCCGCCTGCGGCTGGGAACCGGTCGAGCTGACCCGGGACCTGCACGGGGAGGGCTGCGGATACGAGGCCCGGCTGATCACCACAGAGTACGAGCGAAAATTCCGGGACGCCGGTAAAACGATCAATTATGTGAAGGTAATAATATAGTAGGAGGAAGAAGAAGTGGCAGACCAATTCATTCTGGCAAGAGCAAACGGAAGGAAGATCCCTCAGGAGGACAAGATCTTCGGGATCAGCAACCGGGCCAAAGCAGCCATTCAGGAAAAAGGAGCGGACGCTGTAGTCAACGGCACCATCGGCGCCCTGCTGGACGATGAGGGCAAGCTGATCGTCCTTGAGTCTGTGGACGAGGTGTTCCATCAGCTGAGCAAGACGGATTACGCGGAGTACGCTCCCATCGGTGGGATCAAACCTTTCCGCGAGGCGGTGCAGAAGGCTGCCTTCGGGGCACATGAACCGGAAGGGTTCAAGGAAGCGGTCGCGACCCCGGGCGGGACGGGATCCCTGCGCAATGTGATCTCCAATTATTCTTCCGCGGGAGACCGGATCCTGACATCCGACTGGCACTGGGCTCCCTATAACACCATCGCAGGTGAGATCGGACGGTCGATCGCTACCTTCCGCCTCTTCGATGAGAACCGGGGTTTCAACGCTGCTTCCTTCGCTGAGGAGTCGGCTGCGATCCTGCACGATCAGGACAGCCTGGTCATCATCCTGAACACACCGGCCCACAATCCTACCGGTTATTCTCTGACCCTGGAGGACTGGGACAAGGTCATCGCCAGCCTTTGCGAGGAGGCCAAGAGCGGCAAACCCATCATCCTCCTGATCGACGCGGCTTACATTGATTTCGCCGGTGATGAGGACGAATACCGGGAGTTCCTGCCCAAGCTGTCTGCCCTGCCGGAAAACGTGCTGCCCATCATGGCCTACAGTCTGTCCAAGACCTACACTCTGTACGGGGCCCGCTGCGGCGCCATGATCTGCATCGCCAAGAGCCAGGCCATCGCCGACGAGTTCAAGCGGGTCTGCGAGTTTTCCTCCCGGGGCTCCTGGTCCAACAGCGCCAGGCTGGGACAGGTCATCCTTTCGCGGGTCTACGAGGATCCGGCTCTGCTGGCCCGGGTCGATGAGGAACGGGCAAAGTACCGGAACATGCTGATCGCCCGCGGGACGGCTTTCAGTGAAGCGGCTGCAAAGGCTGGGCTTGAGATCGTGCCATTCGACGCTGGATTTTTCGTCAGTGTTCCCTGCCCGGATCCGGACGCGCTCAGCCGGAAGCTGGAGGAAAAGGATGTCTTCCTGGTTCCCCTCAAGCTGGGGATCCGGGTGTCCGTGGCTTCCGTTTCGGAGGAGAAGTGCCGCCGCCTGCCCGCCATCATCAAGGAAACCATGGATGAGCTGGGGATGTAGCAGGGCGCTGGCCAGATCGAAGTGAGATAGAAACAGAAATGAGGCCGCCGGGAGACCGGCGGTTTTTCGTATGGGCGAAAGTGTGGACGCGGGTTGCATAACAGACTTATATATCCTGCCGGGCCAGGTATATAGAAATATATGGAATAAATGTTAAATAATGATTGACAAAATATGGAAATCATGATAGTATGCAGTCGATGAGAAAAGAGGTATTTCAGGAAAGGAGAATTGCTTATGCCAAAGAACAATGACGCCAGAGAAGTCACTTTCGAGATCGTGGAGGAGATCGGGGTCATTTCCACATCCGGCACCGGCTGGAAGAAGGAACTGAACATCGTGGCCTGGAACGGCAATCAGGGGAAGTATGACATCCGCGAGTGGTCACCCCAGCATGATCGGATGAGCCGCGGCATCACCCTGAATGAACAGGAGATGCGGTCGATCGTTGAACTGCTGAAGCGAAGGGCCAGATACGTGCCCAGGGGCAGGGTGACGATGTCTCAGCAGCCGGGATCGCTTGCCCAGGATGCTGGGGAGCTCCTGTCCCAGGCGGAGCCGATGGCTCAGGAAGAGGCCGAACCGGCCTTTGCGCCGGCCGAGGGCTCAGCCTATACGGCGGCCGAAGACTCAGCCTTTGCAGCAGCTGAGGGTCCGGAGATGACGGAGTCCGAAGACCCGTTGATGACCGCGGCCGAGGACTCGCTGATGAGCGCGGACGAAGACGAGCCGCAGGAAGACGACACTTTTGTTCCCCGGGCCATGGAGGAGGCCCAGCAGCAGGCAGCTTCATTTTAGAGGACCGGAGGGGAAACTCCGGCCGGAAAAACATAGAATATCTGAACTCCCAACACCATCAAAGGAAAGGGGTCTGCGCAGCTGGCGCGGCCCCTTTTCTCGTTGTCGGTCCGGGCAAAATCAAGTATACTAATAAGCAGGAGGTGGACTGAACCATGAAAATAAAACTGCAGACGACAACGAGCAGAGAATATATCGAACTGGAGAAGGATGCTCCATTCACTTTGGAAGAGCTGGCCCGGGAATATCAGGCGGAGGCTCCCTACCGGATCCTGCTGGCCTGTGTCGACGGAGTCGACCGGGAACTGACCACGGTCATTGACCACGATGCCACGATCCGGCTTTACGACCTGCGGACCCAGAGCGCCAATCTGGCCTACCAGAGGAGTCTGTCCCTTCTCTACCTTGTGGCGATCAGGGACGTGCTCGGCGTCGACGCTGATATAGACAACTCCCTGAACCGGGGCCTTTATACGGACATCAAGGTCAAGGGCCGGGTCCACGCGGAGGAGATCCGCCGGGTGGAAGCCCGGATGCGGGAGCTGGTAGAAGCAGACCTTCCCATCAACAAGGAGCTTTGCACACTGGAAGACGGCATCCGGATCTGGCAGGAATCCGGCTACCGGGAGAAAGTAGACCTGCTGAAGGAGATCGAGAATCCGGACTTTGAGGTCCGCTTCTATGAACTGAACGGTTACCGGAACTACTTCTTCGGCCTGATGCTTCCCTCGACCGGATACCTGACCCATTTCGAACTGAGAAAATACAAGTCCGGCGTCCTGCTCCGCTTCCCCTACTATACTGATCCGGACGTGATTCCGGAATACGTCAACGAATACAAGATGTACGGGGCCTTCGGAGAGGAAGAGCGGTGGACCAAACTGCTGCGGACCCACTATCTGCCGGATCTGAACCAGGCCATCGCCGATAATCGGACCAAGGATCTGATCCTGCTTTCGGAGGCTCTCCATGAGAAGAAGATCTCCGACATCGCCGATGAGATCTGCCGTCTTGGCAAGCGGATCGTCCTGATCGCGGGACCGTCCTCTTCAGGCAAGACGACCTTCGCCAGGAGACTCTGCATCCAGCTTCGGGTCAACGGACTCCAGCCTTTGTACATGGGAACGGACGACTATTTCGTGAACCGGGATCAGACCCCTCTGGATGAAAACGGAGAGCGGGATTACGAAAACCTGAACGCCCTGGACATCGATCTCTTCAACAGCAACATGAACGATCTTCTGGCGGGAAAGGAAGTGGACCTGCCCGAGTTCGACTTCATGGAAGGGCGCAAGGTCTTCGGCAAGCGGATCACCTCCATCAAGTCGGACCAGCTGATTGTCATCGAGGGGATCCACGCTCTGAACGGGAAGTTGACCGAACAGATCGACAGCAAGGAAAAATACCGCATCTACATCAGCCCCCTGACCCAGCTGAACATCGACCGGCACAACCGTGTCCCGTCCACCGACGCCCGGATGCTGCGCCGGATGGTCAGGGACTACAAATACAGGGGTCACTCCGCGGCGGACACCATCGCGGCATGGCCCAAGGTCCGGGCAGGGGAGAACCGGAACATTTTCCCCTATAATACAGAGGCTGACGTCCTCTTCAATTCAGTGCTGGAGTACGAGATCCCCATGCTGAAAAAATACGCGGAGCCTCTCCTGCGGGAGATCGGTCCTGATCAGCCGGAGCACAGCGAGGCCGTGCGTATGCTCAAGTTCCTGGAGTTTTTCTCCATCATCGAGGACGAGAGTCTGGTGCCCAACAATTCCATCATCCGCGAGTTCATCGGCGGAAGCGTTTTTACCAGTTAAGGAAGGAGAATCGACAGAATGATAGTTGTAGTCGGCAGTGTGCAGGCGGAAGTAAGGATAGATATGACCATGCCCGGTAAGCCCGATCCAAAGGCTGGCCAGGGCGAGGCGGTTTCCCCCTGGGAGCGGGAAGCCTACGGAGAAGGGGGCCGGTTCGGCAGCATGCAGATGATGCCATCCGGGGACCCGTCCAAAGACCGGATCTCGGTCCATTACTGCGGATGCGGATATAATGTGGCCAGACTTCTTGCAGGGAAGGGCCGCGAGGTCGCCTTCGTTTCGGTGGTTGGTGATGACCCGCTGGGTCTTGCGGCCGCGGCTGATCTGCAGCGCTGCGGGATCGACACCTCACAGGTGAAGGTGATCGATGATTTTGTTACAAAGGCAGGGCAGGACTCGGAGGAAGCAGTCGGCCCTGACGCGGCCGGCACGGTCGCCAACGGCCTGATCCGGCAGAGCCTGACATCAGTCCGGGTGGTGGCCAAGAACTTTCTTGGAGATACGGAATTCTGGAGAGAGGACAGAAGGATGATGGAAGAGATCACACCGGAGCAGATCGCCGGCGCCCAGCCTTTGCTTGAGAAGGCGGAGCTGGTGCTGGCGGACGGCGGGCTTCCGGAGGAGACCATCCGCTGGATCGCCTCGGTCTGCAGCGATGCCGGAGTCCGGTTCTATCTTGATCCGGCTTCGGTCAGAGGCGGGGAGAAGGCGTCCGGTCTGCTGGACGGTCTCTATGGGATCATGCCCGGCCGGATGGAAGCGGAAGCCATGTCCGGTCTTCAGATCCTCAGCGGCGACCAGCTGATGGAAGCCGGCGCCTACTTTGATGAAAAAGGCGTCAAGCAGATCGTCATCACCATGAAGGGGGGCGGGCTCTACTATAAGGAAGGCATGAATGAGGAGATCCTTCGCCCGGACCGCGTCCTCCGTTTCAGCGAGACTGTCGGCGCAGGCGACGTGGTGACCGCGGCTCTGCTGAATGCCTACGCCCAGGGAAAGCCCATCGGAGAGGCTGCCCGGGAAGCCATGGCAGACGCGGCCGCTCATCTGGCGGACTGTGTTGATGAGCGGCGGTACTGAGCCGC
>CAMOZS010000062.1 GCA_946631075.1 uncultured Bacillota bacterium
ACTTCTTCGGCGGATCCCTGATCAAGCTGACCGGAAGTGACGTTCCGTCCATCGCCCTGTCCGCGACCAGCGCCTACTTCAGTAAGACGCTGCCCTTTGCCCACTCCACCGGAGTCTTCGGCAAACTGTTCCTGTCCTACGGATTCCTGGCCTATGTGGCGGTCATCATCGCGGTCATCGCGGCCTATGTGCTGAAGAGGACCCGGGTCGGCCTGCAGCTTCGTGCCGTGGGTGAGAATCCGGCGACGGCGGACGCGGCCGGGATCAATATCTCCAAATACAAGTATATGGCGACCTGTGTCGGATGCATGATCGCTGGCCTTGGCGGACTCTACTACGTCATGGACTATGCCAGCGGCGTCTGGTCCAACGATGCCTTCGGAGACAGAGGATGGCTCGCTATCGCCCTGGTCATCTTCACCCTGTGGAGACCGAACATCGCGATCTTCGCATCCTTCCTGTTCGGCGGTCTGTACATCCTGTATCTCTTCATTCCGACAGGGACCGACCTGGCGGTGAAGGAACTGTACAAAATGCTGCCCTACCTGGTCACGATCATCGTTCTGATCCTGACCGGCATGAGAAACAAGAAAGAGAATCAGCCACCCGAAAGTCTGGGGCTGCCTTACTTCCGAGAAGACCGATGAAGCTATACTACGCAGATGCGCTTACGGATAAAGAGCGCTTTATATTCGACCATATCGACCTGAACAAGAAGACAGTCCTGATCGTTCCGGATCAGTTTTCCCTGCAGGCAGAGCAGGACGCTCTGCGGATCTGCGGGCGAAAAGCGCTGATGGATCTGACGGTCACTGATTTTAATGCTTTGGGTCACAAAATCGTCCATGAAAAAGAGGGGCATGAGCCCCTCATCATCGATAAATACGGCAGGCACATGTTGCTTGCCGTTTTGATTGAGCGAATGAACGGGGAACTGTCCATCCTCCGGAGCCGGCGGGGGCCGGGGCCTCTGGCCGAGCAGATGAATGCGATGATCTCCCAGCTCAAGCGCTACGAGATCGGACCGGACCTGCTGGAGGAGACCGTCAGCGTCCTCAGGGAAGAGGGAAAGCAGAGCAGCAATTACCTCATCGCCAAACTGGAAGACGTGCTGAAGATCTACCGGGCTTATGAGGAGGCTATAGAGGGAGTCTACCAGGACGCGGAGGATTATATCACTTTTTACGCGGACCGGATCCCGGGCTCGAAGATCGTCAGCGGGGCCGATGTCTGGATCTATGGTTTTGATTCCTTTACCCCGAAAAACTTCCTGGTGATCCGAAGGCTCATGGAGACGGCTGCTTCTGTTTCCGTGGTCCTGACCTACGAGAGCCAGCCGTCCCAGGCGGCGGCAAGGGTGAGACTTCTGACCCAGGGAGGGGGAAGCGGTCTCTTCCGGCTGACGGAAATGATGATGTCCAGGCTGGAGAAGCTGGCTCAGGAGTGCGGCGTCCAGGTGAGCATGGAGCAGATCAGCGGGTATGAGCGGCGGAGCATCTGGAACGGGCAGGATCTGTGTGCTCCGGCTGAGGAAGAGGTGCTCCGGGAGCATCTGCGCCTGGCCCAGGTCAGCGGAAGCTACGAGGAGGCGGAGAGCGCGGCGGCCTTCATCCAAAGTCTGGTCAGAGACCGGGGATACCGGTATGGGCAGATCGCTGTTCTGTGCAACGATATGGACGGCAGGGGCAGGGAACTGGCCAGAGCCTTCGAGCGGTGGGATATCCCAGCCTTTGCGGACCAGAAGAGAAAGGTGCTCCACCAGCCGGTGGTCAGCTTCCTCCTGTCCTTCCTGGAAGTGCTGACGGAAGGGTTCCGGGGGGACGGCATCATCGGAATGATCAAATCCGGGCTTCTCGGATGGGAGGCGGAGGAGGAATTCCTCCTCGAAAACTACATTTCCGAATTCCGGATCCGGGGCAGCCGCTGGCAGAAGGACTTCATCTGGGACGGAGGGACCTACACGGAAGAGGAGCTCAGAAGACTGAACGGGATGAGGGAATTTCTGGTTTCCGTATGCGAGCGGGCCAGGGATTCCATCGGCAGGAGAAATACGGCTAAGGAAAAAGTCCGGGGCCTGATCGGCTTCCTGCAGAATGACTTCGGGATCCAGGCCAGGATCGAGGCGGCTCTCGAGCGGCAGCAGGAGCTGGGACTGGCGGAGGGCGCCGCGGAAACGGCCCAGATCTGGAATGCCATCTGCAAAGTCCTCGATCAGATCGTGCAGGTGATCGGGGAGGAGAAGATCTCCAACCGTCTCCTGAAGGAGATGATCAGCACCGGCCTGGAAAGTCTGGAGATCGGCCTGGTTCCGGTCAGCCGGGATCACGTGCTCATCGGGACCCTGCAGAGATCAAGACCGGGACGGATCCGGGCACTGGTGGTGACAGGGGCCAACGCGGGGATCCTTCCTCTGGACATGACGGACGAGGGGATCCTGTCCCGCAGGGAGAAGGAAAGGCTCCAGCAGATGGACCTGGATTTTGCCTGGAGGGAGCAGATGGCTCAGATGGAGGAACAGCTGGCCATCTACCGGATGTTTTCTCTTCCGGAGGATGTGCTCTATGTCAGCTGCGCCAATGCCGGCGGGGACGGGAGCATGCTCCGGCCTTCAGATATATTCAATACGCTCAGAAGATGGCAGCCGGACCTGCTGGGAGATCTGGGGGACAGGCCTCTTCGGGAGAAGATCGGCTCTGACCGGGCGACAGTTCCCTATCTGGCCCAGGCCATGCGAAAGGCCCAGAAGGGGGAGCCGGCTGAGGCCGGCTGGAAACTGGTCCAGGACTGGTATGCTCAGAATGACCCCATCAAGACAGAGCAGCTTCTTGCGGGAGCACGGTTCAGCAATCGCAGGGAGGCCCTGGGAGACCAGATGGCCGATGCCCTGTACCGGGGAGACCGGACAGCGATCGAAGCCAGCGCATCCAGACTGGAAAAGTTCAGCGGATGTCCCTTTGCCCATTTCGTCCAGTACGGACTGCGGGCCCGGGAGCAGAGGCTGTTTGAAGTTGGCGGAAGGGATATCGGCGATGTCTACCATCAGTGCATGATGGAGTTTTCCCGCGCCATGGAGGAGGCCGGTCTCTGGGAGTCTTTAAGCGAAGAAGAATGCCGGGACCGGGTCGGCCAGATCCTGCGCAAAAACGCCAGGGGCTACCGGGAAGGCCTGTTTGAGGCAGACGGGTCCGGTGAATTCCGGATGGAGAGGATCACGGAGATCTGCGGTGATGTTGCCTGGGCCATGGTGAATCAGGTACGGCGGGGAAACATCCGCCGCATGTATTTCGAGGAACCCTTTGCCGCCGGCAGGAGGATCCCGCCCATCGAAGTGGAAGCGGGAGGAAGAAAGGTCCTGATCCGCGGGGTCATCGACCGCCTTGATGTGATCGGCACAGACGGGGACGGGCCGGACGGGATCCGGATCGTCGATTACAAGACGGGAAATCCCCAGATCCGTACCGAGGACTTCGAGTCGGGATACCGGCTCCAGCTCATGGTCTATATGGATGCCGCGGTAAAGGCCGAAGGCCGGCAGGCCCGGCCGGCCGGCATCTTTTATTTCAAGATCCGGGATTTCGCCCTCGACGGGGATAAGGTCGGGACCATTCCGGAGCCCGGTCAGGACGGTGATCTGGAAAGCAAGATGCGGCGCTTCTACCGGATGGAGGGGATCGCGGTCAATGACGAGGCCCTGCTGGGGTCTATGGACCGGGCCCTGAGTTCGAAGTCCAAGGCCGAATCCAATGTCATCCCGGTCAAGTATGATCCCAAGAAGGAGTGCTATCAGCAGGCCTCCGGCGGGATCCTGATCGACCAGGAAGCCTTCCGCCAGCTGATGGAGACCACCGGCCGGCAGGTGGAGAAGATCTGTGAGGGGATCTGCAGCGGGGAGATCTCCGCTGTCCCCAAACGGGAGAAAAATAAAGACAGAGATGGCAATCGCATCTCTGCCTGTCGTTACTGCGGTTATCAGAGCATCTGCGGATTCGATCCGTCGATCCGCGGCTGCAGCTACGAAGATGTGTAACTACAGGATCCCTTTGATCAGACGGTAGATCGCAAGTCCCTGCTTCTGGCCGTGATCCTTGATGATCCCCCGGTAGATCAGCTGCTTGTAGCCGTCTTTTCCGATGTTCTTGGAAACGAAGGAGGCGGTGGCGTTGATGACGTCGCCGGCGAATCCTTCCTTGCTGAGGATCTTCTGGATCTCGGTGTTCGCTTCGTTGCGGAGCTCAGAGGTCTTCTGCTTGGCTTCAGCCTTGTCGGCTTTGGCTGGTTTATCGGATTTCGCCTCGGCCTTGTCTTCTGCTTCAGCCTTATCAGCTTTTGCGGCCTTCTTTGAGGAGGCCTTTTTTGTGGATTTCTTAGCGGGCTTGTCTTCCTTCTTCTCGGCCTGCTTATCTTCCTTTTTAGCTGCCTCTTTTTCCTTCTTAGCAGCCTCTTCTTCTTCCTTCCTGGCGGCGGCTGCCCGTTCTTCCGCTTTCCGGGCGGCCATAGCTGCGGCGATGGCGGCAGCTTCCGCGAAGGCGTTCACCTTAGGCGGCTCTTTCTTAGGCTCTTCCTGAGGAGCAGGTTCAGCCTGAGTCTTGGGTTCAGCCTGAATCTTGGGTTCAGTCTGAGTCTTGGCTTCGGCCTGTGCCTTGGCTTCGGTCAGGGCCTTAACTTCGGCCTGTTCCTGTGCTTGAGCCTGGGCGGCTTCTTCCTGGGAGTGTCTCTTCTCGGACCGGTCCCGCTTGCTGTTCTTCTCAGCCTTGGTCTGGATCCCCTTGTGGGTCTTCTCCTTGGGACGGGACTCCTTAGCTTCGTTTTCTTCTCTGCTCTTGTTCTCTTCTTTTACCTCGGCCTTCTCAGCCTTTGCAGAACTTCTGGAAGAGCGGGATCTGCCGTTTCTGGAAGAGGACCTGGAGGAGGACTTGGCCGGCTTGGGCTCGTCGATGATCTCGCTGTCCTCACGCAGGCTGGTGCAGAGGACGATACGGCGGTCGCTCCAGAAATCCTGGATGTTCCGGTAGCCCTTGTCCTTGCTGACGATGAAGTATTCCGTGTCCGCGGGCTCGGTGCCGATCAGGAATCCCACGTAGGATGCCAGCTGGATGTCCAGGGCCTGCTTGCCGTGGTGGACTTCGATGACCGCCAGCTCCGCGTCGATCCTGCGCAGCATGTTGAACAGTCCCAGATCGATCTTGCTGGAATTCTTCGTGTAAAAGATCACGACCCTGCAGCCGGTGGTCACTTCATCGATCCCGTCCAGACCGGCGGCATTCACATTCTCATAATCAATCAGATAATATCTCATACTATTTCCTCTCTTTTGCTATAACAAGATACAATATACCAAAAGCAGGACGGAAAAGCAAATATTCGTGTATAATTAATGCATGCGAAGCTTGGATCGAAATGACATAAAACGTTACGCCCTCATCGGATGCGGAGGGCTTCTGATCAATCTCATGTACGTGCTGGTGACGGTTCCCTACGGGATCATCAACGGCGGTGTGACCAGCATGAGTATGATACTGAGCCGGCTGCCCTTGACGGGTCTGCTGCCGGTGGGCGCCTGGGTCGCTATCGTGACCGGGCTGCTTCTTTTGCTGTGCGGACTGTTCCTGGGCAAGGAGAATTTCCTGGGCAGCATCTTCAGCTGCGTCTGCTGCATCGGCGGCTTCAACCTCTTCACCTGGATCGTGCCGGAATGGATCAGCGGGCCCATCTTCCGCTTCGGTCAGCTGGGCGCCAATCCGGTCGTTCCGGCAGGGATGGTGATCGAGATGGCGGCCTGCGCGGTCTTTGTCGGTTTCGGATATTATCTCTGCATCAGCAATAACGCGACGGCGGTCGGCATGGACACCATCGCCCTGATCCTCCATAAGAAGAACGAGAAGATCCCGGTCGCCTACGCCATGTACGTGATCAACATCATCGTGCTCCTGCTGGGCCTTGCCACCTACGGGCTTCTTGGGGTCCTCATGGGGATCGCCTTCGCCGGCATCCAGGCGGTCAGCCTCAACACCTTCATCAAGCTGGGTGAAAAGGGGCGCCAGCTCTGATAATCCCCTTCAAAAAAACGCTGGATATGACCGCCGTTATTTTGCCGGACATACTGGGATACCACCGATCTGCTCTACGGGGCGATTTCACGGCCGGTGGTTTTTTGATGTCCCTGATCCCTTGGGACCCTTCAGCAAAGAGATTGACGATTTTCGCGAGATGACCATAAAGAAATCGTCATATCTCGGAGACCGCTTTTTTTGGGCATCTGAAAAAGTGACGATTATTCTACTATCCATGGACGTCAATCGTCATTTTCACCGCTCCTCCTGTGCCCGGATTTGTGCCCCGGAGAAAATGCCTCTCCGAGGAATGACGATTTTCGACGTGTCATATGGCAATAATCGTCAACGCCGTCCAAAGGCTGGGCGTGAGGCTGGGTATGATGCTGCTGGGTATGATGCGGATGAGAAAAACATGAAAAAAACCAGCCCTGCAGGCTGGCTTGTTATCAAATTCTATTCCGGCCAGATGAACTTGGCGTTTCCGGCTTCGCCTCCGTCGATGAGCAGATTCTGCCCGGTCATGAAGCGGTTGCGGACTCCCACGAACCAGATCCACTCGGCGATCTCTTCCGGAGTAGCCCAGCGTTTGAGAGGGGTCAGGTCCATGATCTGCTGCCACAGGGATTCATCCTCGATGACACATTTATTCAGATCAGTCAGGACCCCGCCGGGGTCGATGCTGTTGCAGATGGCGCGGGGCGCAAGTCTCAGGGCCACGTTCTTGGTGTAGGACAGGATCCCGCCTTTGCTGGCAGCGTACTCGGGAAACTCAGAACCGGTATGGGCGCTGGCGGACCCGACGTTGACCACGGATCTGATCCGGTCATTTCCGATGGCGAAGGCCTCGGTGATATTGATGACGCCCTTCAGATTAACATCGATGTCGTCACCGCAGTTCTGTACTCCGGCGCAGTTCACCAGGTAATGGGGCATGTGGTCCGGATCAAGTTTCGGGAAGGTGTCCGGCTCTCTCACGTCGACGATGTAATGGCTGTAGTGATCGCCGGATTCAGCCGGCTGGCTGTCCAGGCCGATCACGTCGATCCCCTGATCCAGGAAATAGCGGGCTGTGGCTCTTCCGATGCCTCCGCTGGTCCCGGTGATCAAAGCGACGGCCGGTCCGTTCGACGAGGAACCCGCCGCAGTTTCTGTCCGGAAGGCGGAGCCCATCACAGAGCCCCCTCGGCGCCGGCGGTCTGAAGACTGCCTTCCGCCTTATAGCGCAGATACTGGGCACCGACGTTTTCCTTCTCCCAGTTCTCGCTGACCTTGTAGCCCATAGGACTGAAGACCACTTCGCAGAGCAGTTCCATCACAGCCCCGGTCAGTGAACAGAAGATGACCTGAGTCCAGGTCCAGCCGAAAAAGTGCAGGGACACGATGGTCGCGAACACGAAATTATCCACGAACTGGGCGATCCCCGTCGAAACGAAGGAGCGCAGGGCGAAGGCCTTGTATCCGCCGGTGCGAAGACGTCTTGCGATGGAGTGGTTGATGATGGAATTGCAGATAGCCGCGCAGAGCATGGCCGTGCTGGATCCAAGAACCACATACCAGCTGCCGCCGAAGGTGGTGTTCAGGGCGTCGTTGACCTCTACCATCCCGGTGGAATAGTACTCTCCCCACATGCCCGGGGTCAGGGACAGGAGCTTGAAGACCAGGACCACGCACAGGTTGATGAACATGGCCAGGATGGAGATCTTGGCCGCCGCCTTGGCGCCGAACCTCTTGCAGATCATGTCCATGCACAGGAAACTGATCCAGCTCAGCACGAAACCGCAGTCCAGTGCCAGATAGCGGAGCGAGAAAAGCTCCTTGTTAGCGAGAAGGTTCATCAGAATAACGCTTACGATGAACAGGGAAATGACGAGACTGGGGATGTTGCGCAGCAGGATGCGGTAATCCTCCATCTCACGTTTGATAAGATTCATAAAATTGTCTCTCCTTTGGTTTTGATCTTTTACAAGCAGGATATCGGACCCGAACTGCTTGAGCGAGCAGGCTCGCCGAGATATAATTATAGCACAAAGGCTGGTGATTACAATGAAATTATTTGAAGAATATCCGTATCTGGCAAATGACCGGATACTTTTGCGCGAAATGACCCCGGAGGACGCGCCGGCCCTGCAGGCATTCAAGGACAACATGGAGGTCGGCCGTTTCCTGCCGACCTTCCTTTACGAACAGAAATATGAAGACGCCCGCGAGGTGATCCGGCGGATGGATGAGGAATGCTTCAGGACAAAGGAAGCCATTCTCCTGGCCGTCTGCATCAGGACAGATCAAGACGTCCCGCCCGATGACCAGGCAGGATGGGGCCCCCTTGTGGGGATCGCCGAGATCTACCACTACGAAGAAAACAAAGAGAAGGCTTCCATCGGCTGCCGGCTGGACAGCAGCGTCTGGGGACAGG
>CAMOZS010000063.1 GCA_946631075.1 uncultured Bacillota bacterium
TCGTTTTCTCTTTCGGTCTCAATTTCTGTTTTCCTTCCTGATGGTATAAGTATACTACAGAATCCTTCGCCGAAGGATGACGATTTCTGTCACCCCGTCCCTTAAGAATCGTCATTTTTCGCTGTTCTTCTCCAGTGCTCTTTTTGGGGATGACGATTTACAACTTATGGACTGCGGAAAATCGTCACTCCAAGAATACCGACCCTTCCCCTGACTGCACTTTATGACGATTTTGGGAACACGGACTTGCAATAATCGTCATCGCTCGGCGAGCACTTTAATTAAAGTACCTGGCCTGTGGGTAAGCAAGCCTGGCGGTGGGCAGGTGATACGCAGGATCAGCTGTCCACGGTCAGGCGCAGCTTATCCATAGGTTCTCTTCCTTCTGTGTCTGTGTATGTCTATAAGATCATCCCGATTGCGCCGTGCTGGCCGCCGGCCCCTGCCAGAGGCCGTTGCGGCCAGGTGTCGGACGAGCGCGATCGGCAAGATGATCTTCCTGAGCCCCGTTAGGGTGAAGGATCAATGCAGAATTCCGGCTTTCCCTATTTTCCTCCCACTAAAAGAGCTCCGCGTTCTCACGGAGCTTCTCGCTATATGTTTGATCCACTATATCCCCGGCACATAGGACAGGGCCAGTCCAATCACAACCACCGGCAGCATATTGGCGACCCGGATATCCTTGCCCCAGATCAGATTGATCCCAAGACAAAGGATCATGATCGATCCTGTCGTCGTAAGGGATGCCAGGGCCTCTTCGGTCAGGAATGCTTTGGCCTGGCAGGCAAGGACCGTCAGGCTGCCCTGAAGGATCCCCACCGGGACCGAGGCGAAGAGGCAGCCCCTGCCATAGGGGACAGTCAGGGCCATGATGATCACGAAGTCGAATACCGCCTTGGCGATCAGCATGGAATGATCTCCATAGAGTCCTTCCGTGATCGGTCCCATCACAGCCATGGCGCCAACGCCGACCACCATGGACGCCTTCACGAATCCATCGGCGAAGCCATTTCCGCCTCCCCTGACCTGCCTTTGCAGAAGGGTCCCCAGGGATTCGATCCTGCGCTCGATCCCGAGAGCCTCGCCGATCCCGGCGCCTACCACCAGGCTGATCAGAAGTGGAATGGACCCGGTCACCGTGACATTTCCGCCGGACACGGTCAGCATCCCCTGCATGATCCCCGTGATGCCGATCACGAAGACCGCGATCCCGCAGACCTTCATCATCATATTTTTCAGTTGTTCCGGGAAAAGCCTGCCGCAGGAGAGAGCGACTGCTCCTCCTGCGACGATCCCGGTCATATCCACAAGTGTTCCTAAGCCTGGCATTCCTTCAGTCCTCCCGCGTTTTCGTTCAGTTCCGCAAGCCCCGCCCATCCGAAGCGGATGATGGAGAAAGCGACGGATCCGAGGATCACTGCCTCGTTCAGCACGCCCCCGTAGGCGCCCTGAAACAGGTCATACATGAGCCAGGCCGGAGATACGAAGATCAGCTCCGCCATCCGCAGTTTGCGGGCGTCGTTGGTCCAGTATCCGAAGGTCCCGGCGGTCATGGCGATGAAGGGCAGCAGGTCCAGGGGGCCGCTCCAGCAGGCGATCATGTAGATCAGGCTGGGCAGGCACAGGACCGGCGCCATGGCCGGATGATTCAGCCATTTCCAGTCGCCCATCTTGCACAAAAGCAGGTTACGCACGATCTGCATTCCCATGTTGAAGAGTCCGCCCGTAGCGCCCAGAAGATAGAACTGGGTGCCGTAGAAGACGTTGGCTGCTGACTGGGTCAGGTACAGTTTCTTATTCGATTTTACCTGGAAGGAGATGATGAAACATAATGTTGACAAAACTCCAAATCCGCTTGCTGCAAATGTGATCATGATACCTGCTCCTGTGACTTACCGGTTACTGTAACTTACTGCTTACTAGAGAGGGAACTTGGTTCCTGCCTGATCCAGGGCTTGCATCTTCTCTTTGACGAAGCTGGTGATCTCAGCCGGATCGTATTCGATGCCCAGGCCGTCGAAGTGGGACTTGATGCTGGATACGTAGATGGCTGTCTTCTCTTCTGTGGTTCCCACCATCAGCTGAGGGATCGCGGAAACGTGTTCAAATGCCTTCTCGAGTTCTTTCTTAGTCATTGTATTGTCCTCCTGAAACTTTTGAATTATTGGTTGCTTGTTCTTACACTTACGATTATACTGATATCAAACCATTTGAAAAGCTCATGATATTCATGTTATCCATTATAGATAGTAATGTTTCAGAGGAGACTGACAAATGAACAACTCACAGATAAGATATGAGATCTTCCTGAAGGTGGCTGAACTGGGCAACATCACCCAGGCAGCCGAGGCCCTGGCCTACACCCAGTCCGGCGTCAGCCACGCCATCGCCGCCATGGAGCGGGAGGCCGGCTGCACCCTCTTTCACCGGAGCAAGTTCGGCGTGAAGCTGACCAAGCAGGGAGAACAGCTCCTTCCCCTGGTGCAAGAGCTGGTCAACCGGCAGCACGCCCTTGACCAGGCCATGGACGCCCTGTCCAACCGGGTGGCCGGGACCCTGCGCATAGGAAGCTTCACCTCCTTCACCGCCATCTGGATGCCCCGTCTGATCCGGGACTTCACCGCCCAGTTCCCTGAAGTCAGGATCGAGCTGACCAACGGGACCTACCGGGATATCGAAGACAGGATCAGCTCCGGCAAGCTGGACTGCGGTTTCCTGTCGGCCATCGAGGATGATCCCCTGGACTTCCTCCCCCTTCTGGAGGATGAGATCCTGGCCATCATGGCTCCTGACCATCCTCTCGCAACAAAAAAAAGCCTGCCTTTGCAGGAACTGAAGGGACATCCGCTGATCTCCCAGTTTCAGGGATCAGATCACGACGTCCAGCAGATCTTCCGCAAAGCCAGGATCCGGCCCAAGGCCAAGTACATACTGGATGATGATATTTCTGTCATGGGCATGGTCGCCCAGGGCGAGGGCATCGCGCTCATGCCGGATCTGATGCTGCAGACCGCGGCCTTTGACCTCACTGCCCTGCCCCTGAAGCCCCGCCAGCACCGCACCATCGGCCTGGCCACCCTGCCTCTGAAGGAACAGACTCTGCTGGTACGGACCTTCGCCGCTTTTTGCAAAGGCTGTGATTACCTTAGCTTCGCAACCTGATAGACCGATATCCCGATCATCACCACCGCAAACAGGATCAGCGGAACCATCCCATCGTAGAAGGCGGGCATGGGCGCAAGGTCGTAATATTTCAAGTAGCAGATCATCCCTGCCGCCGCTGCCGCCAGCGTGATGACCGCCAGGACGGCGAACGCCCTCCCGCTGAAGACACCTTCCCCGGTAAGCGCTCCGAGAGCGCAGATTTCCATGCAAGCCCAGAACACGATGAGCATCAGCTCCGTCGTGACCTGCCTATGCATAAGAAGGTTAGTCAAAAGCAGTAAGATAATATAGACTGCTGCACCGGCCGCTATGATAAATATGAATCTGACCGGGCTGTCTGCTCTCGCGCATCCCTGAATGATCATCGCTAAAGCCGCGATACCTAATACCGCTGTGACCAGAAACAGGCCGCCCTTTATCAGCATCGAAGCTGAGTACCCCGGTCGGAAAGCAACGCTCCACCAAAGCAAATAGACGACGCAGCAGGCCGCGAACAGCAGATTCCCGGCAAGTATTTTCCCTGAAACTGTACCAAAATCAATCATCTTTCTTTACGCTTTCTGATATGTCTCCTCACTACACCGCAACGATCGCACCTTCGCCGGCACGGATCGGGCGCTTATCCAGGATCCGCTTCATGTCCTCGCGGGTCTTCCTCACCGCCGCGATCATTTCCTCTTTATCATCCGGAAGCCAGCCCTGCATCTGGATCACGTTTGATGGATGCAGGCCGAAATAGAAGCAGCGCTCCAGGTCCAGATCCGCGATGAACAGTTCCTCTTCCTCCAGGTATTCGCCGATCGTGCACTCCACGAAAGATCCCTCCTGCACGGCGTCGTACAGGGGACATCCGGGATCGGTGTGGACTGTTCCGGTGAAGATCAGGAATGGCTGGGTGTCATTGACCAGGCGGGCTGTCTGCGCGGCATGCTCCCGCTGCCTTCCTGAACCTGCCGCTCCGAAGATGATATTGAGGGCGTAATCAAATCCAGCCTCCTTCAGGCGAAGAAGCTCAGCCTTTGCTTCAGCTACAGTATAGCCTTTGTTCATGTAGTCCAGGACATCGTCCATGCCGCTCTCCACGCCGATGTTGAGCTCATTGATCCCGAGCCGGCGGAGCATGCGAAGTTCCTTGTCCGTCTTCTCCTGGATGTTGCGGATCGACGCGTACATGGCGATCGTCCTGATCTGCGGCAGTTTCTCCCCCATCATCTCCGCGACACGGGCCAGCTTATTGGCAGGCAGGCAGAATGCGTCTCCATTGACCAGAAAGGCTCTATGGGTATTGAGGTTCATCTGCGCCGCCTCGTCGATATCCCGCTGGATCTGCTCCAGAGTCTCCTCGCCGAATGGCGTGTCGCGATACATGGTGCAGAATGCGCAGCTATTATGGGAGCATCCCCTCGTCACCTGCAAAAGCAGGGAGTTCGCCTCAAAGGGCGGTCTGTATGTCAGTCCTGTAAACTTCATCTAATCAACACATTTCCTTCTCACAAACAGCATATTGCCCTGTTAATATACAATCACAGAAAGGGAACAACCCTTTCAGAGAAACTGAATACTGCGGGAGCATCACACCACAAACACTTCTTCTTCTCATTCCCCAAACACACACCACTGCCCCGCAGCAGATTAGTTTCGAGGATCAACCTCCTACAAGCAAAAGATAATAATGATGACGAGAAAAGCCGGCCCAGCGCCGGTTTTTCTTCTGCCTTAACATCTGCGGGTCACTCCTGCAGCCGGAACATGGACCTTGGGATGTGGCAATAGCCGCCGGGATTTTTGTCCAGGTATTTCTGATGGTATTCCTCCGCCGGATAGAAGTTCTGCAGGGGCTGCAGCTCTACCGCGAGGCTGGCGCCTGCCTTTGCTTCTTCCGCTTCATATGCCTTCTCGATCTCATCGAGCTGGGCTTCATCGGTGTAATAGATGCCGGTCCGGTACTGGATCCCGATGTCGTTTCCCTGCCGGTTCACGGACAGAGGGTCGATCACCATGAAATAGTATTCCAGCAGCTGGGTCAGGCTGATCCTGGTCTCATCGTAGGTCACTTTGACCGTTTCCGCGTGGCCGCTGCCGCCGCAGACAGCCTGGTAGTTGACGGGTTTATCCGGTCCGTTGGCGTAGCCGACCTCCGTGCTCTCCACCCCGTCAAACTGATCGAAAAACTTCTGCACTCCCCAGAAGCATCCGCCTGCAAGATAGATCGTCTGCATTTCGTTCTCTCCTTCGCTGGGTTTCTTCACCGTATCCTCTGAACTTTTTTCCTCATTCCGATTCCGGCAGCTTGCTCCCGGACAGGTCTTGGACCAGTCGTAGTCATTCAAGGTGTCGAAGTAACTCTTGCCGGTCTGACTGCCGGCCGCATCAGCCTTTGCTTTACCGTACGCAAAAGCCGCCGATATCAGGATCAGCGCCAGAACAACGATTATGAAAATAACGGCTCGGTTCTTCTTCATTATTTCCCTACTTTTTCACCGTTCAGGATGACCACGTTCATGTTCTCCACGTGGACCTTCTCCCAGACTTTTTCCTTGATATAGGGCTCGTTCTGAAGGTAGTCGTCCAGGTCTGCCTTCTCGGCGAAATCGATGACGAGCATGGATCCCTTCATGGTCCCTTCCTCGTCCAGAATGCCGCCGGCGCAGAGGACCTTCCCCTTCACCCTGGTCATGTTCTCTAAGTGGCGGGGCCTGATCTCCATGCGCTTTTCCAACATGTTCTCCCCGTCGTAAGCTGTGATGATGTACTGCATAGTTTCTCCTTAATCCAGTATCTTCTTCGGCATCCAGCGAAGGAAATCTCCGGATACCAGCTGATATTCGATCCCGTCCACCTGGCCCAGAAGGCTGTCGTGGAATCTGGATTCTCCGTGGCTGTGGGCGTAGATCACCTTCTCCGCCCCGTATTCTCTGGCCATCTCCGTAAAGCCGCTCTCCCGCTCCATTATGTTGGTCGGCGGATAATGGAGGAACATGATGTACCTGCGGTATCCGGCGGTCCTGGCCATCTCAAAGGAGGTCCTCAGCCGCTCAAGTTCCCGCTCGATCAGCTTCCAGGAGTGGGCTTCCTCGGTCCGGTCCCAGTCGAAGATCCTGCCCCGGTTATCAAGGTAGAATGGCCCTTCGAAGGTGTAGCCTTTGGTCCCGACGATGGCAAAATCCCGGTAGACCTCAAAGCTGTTCTGCAGGAAGGTCAGGTCCGGCTGATAGAGTTCATTAAGTTTCGCCGTCTTCTTCGCATCCCAGAACTGATCATGGTTTCCCCGGATCAGGATCTTCCTGCCGGGAAGGCTCTTGATGTATTCCAGGTCCTCTTCGCAATCCGCCAGTTTCTTCCCCCAGCTGTGGTCGCCCACGAGCACCAGGGTGTCTTCATCCGTGATCATCTGCCGACAGTTCTTCAGCAGCTTCTCTTCGTGCTTTCTCCAGATCCGGTCCCGTCTCTGGCTCTTTGACTTCACTTCCGACTGGAAGTGAAGGTGCAGATCTCCGATCGCATACAGGCTCATCGCGTTCTCTCCTTCTCTATCCGGGCCATCAGGAAGTCAGCGACCCGTCTTCCAGGATCCGCAAAGTCTGGTCGGCCTCCTTAGATTTCTCCAGGCAGCGTCTGACATTACGCATGTCACTGAAATCCACGAACTGCTCAGCCTTTGCTCGGGTGTTTCCGCTGGCTTCCTTCCTATCGACTAGCCGCTCTCTCAGCATGTCCTCCTCTGCGCGGAGGAAAATGGTGTAGTCGGCATGATGGGACAGGTCATTCCAGCCGTCCTCGTCCAGGAGCAGATAATTCCCCTCCAAAAGCAGGATGTCGCAGTCGATCATGGTCTCGTCTTCGACCGGGTTATGGAGGTGCCGGTCATAGCCTGGCCAGCCGCAGGTCTCGCCCCGGGCCACCCTCTCGATGCGCTCCCTCAGCCTTTGCAGATCGAAGGTCTCCGGCGCGCCCTTGACCTCCACCATCGGCACCTGCCTGCCGTCGATCGGGAGCGAATGGGTGGTCAGATATTCCTGCCTCCGGTGAAATCCGTCCATTCCGGCGCACTGCAGCCTGATCCCCGGCAGGGCCTCACGGGCAAGCTCCTCCAGAAATCTGGTGAAGGTGGTCTTGCCTGCTCCGGGCGGGGCCGCGATCATCACGATCAGCCGCCCGCCTTTTTTCTGCTGCATCTCCCTCAGATCCTCAAGCAAAGGCAGGATGATCCCCCTGACGTCTTCGTCGCGGAAGATTGCCTCTACGCGGATCCCGTTGATCATCAAATCTTTCTTCATTGGTTTAGTAGCTCTTGCGTGTGCTGGTTTCGGCTATATATGTATTATATATTTTGTCGGGCGGAATTTACAAGAATATCGTTCGCAATATGCTCGGGTGGGCCGGTCCCTCGCTTTTAAGGGGCTCGGGGAGACCGATTTGCCCGATGCTAACAAGCCTCACCGCAGAGCGTGCTTGCCTGACAGCTGTCCGCACCGGCCTCGCGCAGGGGCCGGCGGACAGCGCGGCGCACTCGGGGCAGTCCGGCCGATCTGCTCACTGCCCTCATACAAAAGAAACTGCACCCATGGATAACCTGCGCCAGGCCATGGACAGCTGAAGCTTCGCTTCACCTGCCCACAGTCTGGCTTGGTTACCCACAGGTCCAGTCGGGGATTGTGATGCTGCGGCGCGGGCTTTATGGTGCGATGACGATTTGGGCCAGGCGGACCGCCGTAAATCGTCACTGCTTGGGAGAGTGTTTTTCGAGGAGGAAGGCCGGACAGGGCAGATATTGCCGATTAGTTAGAAGTCATCGTTATGAAATCGTCACTATTTTGAGAGGTCGGAAAAATGGCTCTCCGAGCGATGACGATTTTCTTCAGGTCGCCTTAGGGAAATCGTCAATCCTGGCGAGCACCTTAAATTCCATTCGATCATTAAGGGACCTGGCCTGTGAGTGATTGTGATGCTGCGGCGCGGGCTTTTGAGGCAATGACGATTTGGCCCAGTCGGGCTGCCGTAAATCGTCACCGCTTGGAAGAGTGTTTTCGAGGGGGAAGGAAAGACAGGGCAAATATTGCCGATTATATAGAGGCCATCATTGAGAAATCGTCACTATTTTGAGAGGTCGGAAAAATGGCTCTCCGAGCGATGACGATT
>CAMOZS010000064.1 GCA_946631075.1 uncultured Bacillota bacterium
CGGACCGGATCGGCGAGATCGGCATGACCGCTATGGATATAGCCGAGGCTTTGCCCGAGGCATTTAAGGAGATTTGTACAAAAATCGAATATTAGGCCATAAAAGTACAAAAAAATACCAGGATTTTGTACAAAAATCGGGAAACTGAGGGGAAAAGTACAGAAAAATCGCACGTAACATAATATTATGTAAATCTATATGGGCCATATCCACCCTATTTCCCCATATACGGGCGATAATGGGTACACTGTTTTGTACATAACCTGCCTGAATCCGAAAAAATGTACAAAAAACCCGAAATTTTTTGTACAAAGGTGGGCCAAATCCTTAATTTTGTACAAAAGCCTGCTTCCGTGGCCCGGAATCAGCAAATATGAGCCGGCCGTCAGGCCGGCGGACCAAGCAGGATACATGAGCCGGCCGTCAGGCCGGCGAGCCAAGCGTCGAATTCACGCCGTCCTGACGGCCGGCATGCACATAAAACCATATAAAGCGAAAGGAGCAGCATGAACATCAAAGAACTTGAGATCAAAGCAACGGAGGTCAGATGCGGTATCATCAAAGCGCTGCATGCGGCTGGATCCGGCCATCCGGGCGGATCGCTGTCATCGGCGGATATTGTGACCGCTCTGTATTTTGACGAGATGAATGTAGACCCGGAAGAACCCAAGATGGCAGGAAGAGACAAACTGATCTTTTCCAAAGGGCATGCTGGTCCGTGTCAATACGCGGCGCTGGCAGTCAGAGGCTATTACCCCGAAGAAGAACTGCTGACGCTGAGAAAGATCGGCTCCAAATTCCAGGGCCACCCCAACATGCACTACGTTCCCGGAATCGAAATGTCCACAGGATCTTTGGGACAGGGCTTCGGCGCAGCCGGCGGAATGGCCCTGGCCAACAAGCTGGACAATGATCCGGGCAGAGTTTACGTCCTGCTGGGCGACGGCGAGCTGCAGGAAGGCATCGTCTGGGAAGCTGCCATGTCCGCAAGCCACTACAAGCTGGACAACCTGGTCGGCATCGTCGACCACAACGGGCTGCAGATCGACGGACGCAATGACGACGTCATGACCGTCATGCCCATCGCAGAGAAGTTCGAGGCATTTGGCTGGAACGTGATCCGGATCGACGGACACGACATGGAGCAGATTCTGGACGCTTTCAAAAAGGCAAGAGAAGTCAAGGGCAAGCCGACCATGATCGTCGCCGAGACCGTCAAGGGCAAGGGCGTTTCCTTCATGGAAGACCAGGCAGGATGGCACGGCAAAGCTCCTAACGATGAGCAGGCCGCCCAGGCTTTGGAAGAGCTGGGAGCCCTTCTGGAAAAACAGAAAGCCGCAGCCGGATCACAGGATGAGCAGTAAGGAGGGATGAAGTATGGCAGATAAGATCGCAACAAGACAGGCATACGGAGAGATCCTCCAGGTGCGCGGAGAAGAATATGAAAATCTGGTCGTCTTGGACGCGGACCTGAGCGGTTCCACCAAGACCGGCGAATTCAAGAAAGTGTTCCCGGAGAGGTTTTTCAACTTCGGCATCGCGGAGCAGAACATGTACGCTCAGGCGGCGGGACTGGCCCTGTCCGGCAAGATCGTCTGCGCGAGCACATTCGCCATGTTCGCCAGCGGCCGGGCTTTTGAGATCATCCGCAATTCCATCGGCTACACCGGCGCCAACGTGAAGATCTGCGCGACCCACGCCGGGATCACCGTCGGCGAGGACGGAGCCAGCCACCAGACGTTCGAGGACATCGCCCTGATGCGGACCATTCCGGGCATGACCGTCATCAACCCCTCCGACGCGGTAGCCGCCAAAAAGCTGATCCGCCAGGCGGTGGAGATGGAAGGACCATGCTACGTCCGTCTGGGCCGGGCCGCCGTTCCCGTATACTATAAGGAAGAAGACGAGATCAAGCTGGGCAAGGGCAATCTGGTCAGAGACGGCAAGGACATCACCATCATCGCCACCGGCATCATGGTCAGCGACGCGGCTGAGGCTGCGCAAAAGCTGGCGGAAGAGGGGATCGACGCCAGGGTGATCGATATCCACACCATCAAACCCATCGATGAGGAGATCATCATCAAAGCGGCTCAGGAGACGGGAGCGATCGTCACTGCTGAGGAGCATGGGATCATCGGAGGACTTGGAGACGCAGTCGCCCAGGTCGTCGTGAAGAACTGCCCGGTGAAGATGGCTATGGTCGGACAGAAGGACTGCTTCGGCGAATCCGGCAAGCCGGACCAGCTCAAGGCCAAGTACGGCATGACCGCCGACGACATCGCGGCCGCAGTCAGGTCCCTGCTGTAGCGTGAGCGGCAGCCATGCCGCTGCCGGCCGAAGGGCCGCGCTCGGACCGGGCCGGCCGGTCCATCACAGGATCATCACAATTGGCAAAAAATGTTAGCCACATATAGGTATATTTTGACATAAAGTCTTGGATTTCCTAACTATATGTAGTATAGTAAATGTGTATCGGTATCTTCAGATGCGGTACACATTTTTTCTTGAAAGGACGTATCCGCTCGATGATCGAGTTTAACAATGTAACTAAATATTATAAGTCAAATGTCGGCCTGGACAACGTGACCGTCAAGATCAACAGAGGCGATTTCGTCTTTTTGGTCGGACCAAGCGGGGCCGGCAAATCCACTTTCATCAAACTGATCCTTAAGGAACTGGAGGCGGACAAGGGGACCATCAAGGTCAGAGGCGAGGACGTGACCAAGATGGCCGCAAGGCAGGTCCCGGGCCTGCGAAGGAACATCGGCATCGTATTTCAGAACTTCCGGCTTTTGCCCAAGAAGACCGTTTATGAGAACGTAGCCTTTGCCATGGAGATCGTCCATGCTCCAAGGAAGAAGATCAAAAAACAGGTGCCCCAGGTTTTGAGCATGATGGGCATATCCGAGAGCGCCAAAAAATATCCGGACGAGCTGAGCGCCGGCGAGCAGCAGCGTGTCGCCATCGCCCGGGCCATCGTCAACAAGCCCAAGATCCTGATCGCCGATGAGCCTACCGGCAATCTGGACCCGGATACCGCCTGGGAGATCATGCAGCTTCTGAACATGATCAATCAGAGGGGGACGACCATACTGATGGTCACCCATGCCAAGGACATCGTCGATAAGATGGAGAAGCGGGTCATCGCCATCGAGAACGGCCGGATCGTCAGGGACGAATTCGGCATGTACGGATACAGGCAGGCCCTGCTGGGGGACGACTCAGCCTTTGATGAATCGGCCGTGAAGGAGCCCTGGACCAGGGACACCCTGAGCGCGACCAGAAGGACCCTGCGCAGATACAGATCCGGCGGACAGTCCGGAAGACAGTCCGGCAGCAGCCAGTTCAGCGGACGACCGGCCTCGGAGCAGCGGGAAAGCCAGCGGGACGACCGGACCAGATTCAGCAGAGGAGGGCAGGATAGATGAGGACTTTCTTCTATACTATCAAGCAGGCCTTTCTCCAGTTCGGCCGGAACTTCAATATGGGCCTTGCGTCCATCTTCGCCATCACGGCCATGCTGCTGATTTTGAGCGTCTTCTTTATTGCGGCCCTCAACGTCAACATGGCGGCGGAGGCCATCAAGGGAGATTACGATTCCATTGAAATTTATCTGAAGGACGACGTCAAGAAAAAGCAGGCCGGGACCATGATCGAGACCCTCAAGGGAACGGACGGGGTCGCCGACGCCTGGTATAAATCCAAGAAAGAGGCCATGAAGGAATTCAAGGTCCGCTGGGGAGACAACGGCTACCTTCTGGACAACCTGGATAAGAACCCACTGCCCAATTCCATCGTCGTGCAGATCGCCGACCTTGAGAAAGCGGACGGCATCGCCAAGACCGCCGCGGGACTTGAGGGCGTGGAGGATGTCAAATATTATAAGGACACAGTGGACAAGCTGCTGAAGATCACCCAGTTCATCCAGTGGGCCGCCATTATTCTCATGATCTTCCTGATCATCGTATCCATCGTGGTCGTGTCCAACACCATCAAACTGACGGTGTTCAACCGGGCCGATGAGATCAGCATCATGAAATACGTGGGAGCGACCAACTGGTTCATCCGGGGGCCTTTCCTGGTTGAGGGGATCATCATCGGGATCATTTCCGCGGCCATTTCCGTGGGACTGACAGCGGCCATCTATCATAAACTGATCGAGCTGATCGGGGACCAGGTATTCTCCATCCTGAACATCCCCATGTTCCCGGAGGACTTCCTGATCCATAACCTGGCCTGGATCTTCCTGGCTTTGGGCATCAGCATCGGAGCATGCGGGAGCATCATTTCCATGCGGAAGTTCCTGAACGCGTAGAGGAGGGCAGATGGGGAAAATGAAGAAATACATTTCCATAGCGATCGCCCTCATGATGGCCTTCAGCCTTTGCATAAACACAGCGGTGGTCAGCGCCGATGAGCTGAAGGATCTGGACAAGCAGATCAAGGAGAAAAAGGCTGCCCTGAAGGAAGGCAAGAAAAAAGAGAAAGAGATGATGGACGACATCGTCGATCTGGAGTCCACCATCGATCAGCTGGACGGGGAGATCGAGAACGCCGAGGCGGATCTGGAGGTCCTGACCGACGAACTGGAGAAGGCCCGGAAGAAGGTCAAAAAGCAGAACCGGGACCTGTCCAAGCGGCTCCGCAACATGTACAAAAACGGGTCCGTCGGATTTCTGGACGTCCTTTTGAGCTCGGGCAGTTTTACCGATTTCCTGACCAATCTGGACATGGTCCAGCGGATCCTCAAAAATGACGAGGACGTGCTGGAGGACCTGAAGGAATCCCACGAGCTGATCAAAAAGAAGAAAAAAGAAGTAGAAGAGCTGCAGGCTGAGCTTGAGGAAGCCCAGGCCACAGCGGTCGCTGAGAGGGCCAACATCGCCCAGCAGAAGAAGGAGCTGGCGGCAGCCAACAAGAGAGAAGCCGACGACATCGGCGACCTTGAGGCGGAGCGGGAAGCTCTGGAAGCCAAGCTGGCGGCGGAGAGCGCCAACGGGGATATCAGTAACAGCGGCAATTCCAAATACAAAGGCGGCCAGTTCCTCTGGCCGCTCCCGGCAAGCCACACCGTCACGTCCGAATACGGATGGCGGAACTGTCCTTTCCACGGACGTGAGTTCCACGCGGCCATCGACATCGGCGGAGCATCCACCGGATCTCCTATCGTGGCGTCCGCCTCCGGCAAGGTCATCCACGCCGGATGGTACGGAGGCTTCGGCAATTCGGTCATCATCGACCACGGCGGCGGACTGACCACCCAGTACAACCACTGCTCATCGGTCAACGTTTCGGCCGGGCAGAAGGTCAAGCGGGGACAGACCATCGCTTTCCTGGGCTCCACCGGATATTCCACCGGGCCCCACCTGGACTACCGGGTCTACAAGGACGGAAACGTGGTCAGCCCATGGGAGTATCTGTAGGCCGGTGCGAGACGGCGCGGCCTTGGATCGGCGCGGCCACGGCCGAAACAGGTGGCGTTGAGCCGGCCGGGCCCTGGATCGGCGCGCAGCCGGCAAATAGAGGAGGCATTCTGTATATGACAGAAGAAATACGAAACGAAATCGTTCTGGAGCTGATGAGGCTTCGAGGCATCGAAACTGAAGAAGATATAGAGGAGTACCTGTCGGATCTTCCCCGGCGGACCTACGATCCCTTCCTCATGAAGAACATGAAGGAGGCGACGGACCTGATCCTGGCGGAGGCCGCGGCCGGCAGCCGGATCTGCATCTACGGGGACTACGACGTGGACGGGATCACTTCGGTCTGCATCCTGCACGGGGTCCTTTCCCAGCTGACCGACGACCTGACCTGGTACATCCCGTCCAGATTCACCGAAGGCTACGGGCTCCACAAGGAAGCCATCGATACCCTCCGGGCGGACGGAGTCGACCTGATCATCACCGTGGACTGCGGCATCACCTCCAACGCCGAGGTGGATTACGCCCAAAGTCTGGGCATGCGCATACTGGTAACTGACCATCATCAGCTGGGCGACACTCTGCCTGACTGCATCGTCATCGACCCCAAACAGGAGGACGAGACCTATCCTTTCCGGGAACTGGCAGGCTGCGGTGTAGCCTATAAGCTGGCTCAGGCCATCCAAAGGCAGGCCGGGCTTGACCGCAGTGTCATCGTGGAGTCACTGGACCTGGTGGCGTCCGGCACTGTTGCGGACATCGTGCCACTTAAGGACGAGAACCGGACCATTGTCAAATACGGACTGCACAAGATGAACGAGCGGGGCCGGGCAGGCCTGGCGGCTCTTGAAGAGGCCATCAGCCTCAAGGAGATCAGCTCCGGGTCTATTTCCTACGGGATCGCGCCCCACCTGAACGCGGCCGGAAGGATGAAGCACGCGGCGGAAGCGGTGAAGCTTCTGCTGGCAGAGGACAATGACCGGGAGACCATCCGCCGGCAGGTGGAGATCCTGACCTCCTGCAATTCCAAAAGGAAGAAGCTGCAGGACGAGGCCTATGACCGTTCCAAGGAGATGATCACCGGAGAAGAAGCCATCATCTGCCTTCGGGTGGACGGGATCCACGAAGGGATCGCCGGGATCGCTGCCGGCAAACTGAAGGAGGACTATCTCCGTCCGGTCATCCTGGCCACCTCCACCGGAGACGGCATGCTGAAGGGCACAGGCCGGAGCATTGTCGGAGTGGATCTTTTCCGCCTGCTGGATGATCACAGGGAGCTCTTCGCCAGAGTGGGCGGTCACAAGAGAGCCTGCGGTTTCACCATCAGTGAAGAGAATTTCCGGACCCTCCAGCCTTTGCTCGAAGAAGAGGTGCGGAAGATCTATGAGGCGGATCCGTCCATCATGGAGCAGACCGGCCAGTACGATCTGGAGATCGAGGCCAGGGATGTGACCTTGAAGCTGGCGGAGGCCCTGCAGGTCATGGAGCCTTTCGGCGAGGGCAACGAGCTGCCGAGATTTCTGGTCCGGGATGTGAAGATCCTCTGGCCGACCTACATGGGCGAAGGGGACCGGCACGTCCGTTTCAAGGCGGAAAAGAACGGGGCCCGGGTGTCCTGCGTCCTTTTCCAGAAGGCCCAGGACTACGCGGAACTGATCGAGTCGGACCGGCGGGTGGACCTGATCGGCACGGTGGAGATCAACGAATGGAACGATCGTAAGGATGTACAGATGATCGTGAAGGAGATTTTATGATTATTAAAAAAAGCGGATTTGTGATTTGTCTGGCCGCAGCTTTTGTGCTTGGGGTGCTGGTCACCTCCATCGTGGCGGCCCTGATCATCTTCCTGCCTTCGGGCGGAAGCAGCGACGGGATCGACCAGAAGAAGCTGAACCAGCTCAACACCTACATCGACAAGTATTATCTGTGGGACGATTATGATCAGAAGGAACTGACCGACAACGCCTACAGGGGCTACGTGGCCGGCCTGGGCGACAAGTATTCCGCCTACATGACCAAGGAGGAGTACGACAGCTACCAGACTTCGTCTCTTGGCACATACTCGGGCATCGGCGTCACCTTCGAGATGCTGGACACGGGAGAGTACGTGATCGTGGCGGTCACCAAGGATTCTCCTGCTTCAAAGGCTGGGCTTGAGCCGGACGACATCATCTTGGAGGTGGACGGCAAGTATTACGACAACAACGACATCATGGCCAGTAAGATCCGCGGGGAGAAGGGAACGGAAGTGACCCTGACCATCCTTCACAATGATAAGGAGAAAAAGGTGACCATGATCCGGGATACCATCAACCAGGATTCGGTGGATCACAAAATGCTGGACGGCTCCACGGGCTACATCCAGATCAGCCAGTTCATCGAAACGACCGGCGATGATTTTGATGCTGCCCTGAAGGACATCGAAAAGCAGGGCGCGGATAAGCTGATCCTGGATCTTCGTAACAACGGCGGCGGCCTGGTGGACGATGCCATCACTGTGGCGGACCAGTTCCTGGACGAGGGAGTGGCCTGCTATGTCAAGGACAGAAACGGCATGACCGATCAGTATAAAGTAGCCGACGGCAAGACGGATCTGGAGACGGTGGTCCTGGTCAATCAGAACAGCGCCAGCGCTTCGGAGATCCTGAGCGCGGCCATGCAGGATAACGGTTATCAGATCGTTGGCGAAAAGACTTTCGGCAAGGGGATCATCCAGACCAGCTTCGTGCTCCCGGAGGGAGACGCCCTGAAGCTGACCATCCTGGAATACCTGTCGCCGAAGAAGCATAAGGTCCACGAGGAAGGGGTCACCCCCGACGTCAAGGTCAAG
>CAMOZS010000065.1 GCA_946631075.1 uncultured Bacillota bacterium
AAGCTGTGGACCAGGCCCTGCAGCAAAGGCAGGCTATTCCTGCGGTGGATGCTGACCGGGCCAAGGAAGCCGGGCCGGCGGTGAAGGCGGAAGAGAAAACTAGTGAAGAAAGCGGACAGGAGGCCGGTCCGTCCGGCCGGGAGGCAGGCCAATCCGGCCAGAATGCTGGTTTGTCCGGCCAGGAGGCAGGAGATGCCGGGACCGGTCCTGCGGATGCTCCGGCCCCTTCATCAGAGAAGAAGCCGGTCCATAAAGCCGATCTTCCTTCCGGGGAGCAAGTTGACATAAAAAATTTATTGCAATCCATGCGTCAGGAGTCCGTGCTCCGGGAGCCGGTCCGGCCGGATGCTCCCATGATCTCCGATCCTGTCAGGAAAGAGATGAAGGAGCAGGAGGACCGGCTGGATATCGCCTCCCTTGAGATCATCGGCTCCGTATTCAACACCTATGTCATCACGACCGACGGGGAATGCCTCTATCTGATCGACCAGCACGCGGCTCATGAGCGGATCTTCTACGAGAAGCTTCTGGCTCAGTATCACAGCCGGGACAAGCTGCAGCAGGAGATGCTGATCCCGCTTCAGCTGAGCGTTTCCGCCGATGTCGAGGCCGCCGAGGACACCTGGATCGGCTACCTCAGAGACATGGGCTATGATATCGAGAATTTCGGAAGCCGGATGTATATCGTCCGGGCCGTGCCGGCCTTCGGGGCGCCGGATGAGGCCGAGCGTTTCCTGCGGCAGATGCTGCTTGAGCTTGAGCAGGGACCCAAGGTCCATTCCTTCGCCGGCCTTGACCGGCTGATCATGCGGTCCTGCAAGTCGGCCATCAAAGGGGGAGACGTCATGCACCCGGAGGAGCTTCGTTCTCTGCTGACCCAGCTTTCCCAGTGCGAAAGACCCTGGTCCTGTCCCCACGGACGGCCGACCATAGTCAAACTTACCCGGTATGATCTTGAGAGGATGTTCAAACGTTGATGGAAAAGCCGATAAAAATCGTCGTGATCGCGGGACCGACCGCCTCCGGCAAGACTGCCTTCGCCATCGAAACGGCAAGGCGTTACGGGGGAGAGATCGTATCCTGCGATTCCATGCAGCTTTATAAATACATGGATATCGGAAGCGCTAAGCCGACCCCTGAAGAGATGGCCATGGCGCCTCACCATCTGGTGGACTGCGTCGACCCGCTGGCTCCCGACGGGGATTTCAGCGCGGCCAGGTACGCGGCCATGGCGGAGGAAGCCATCCGGGATATCCATGAACGGGGCCGTCTTCCCATCGTTTCCGGCGGGACGGGCCTCTATTTGAATGCCATCCTCTATGAGATGGATTTCGGTGTAAGTCCCCAGGATCCGGAGCTTCGGGCAGAGCTTACCAGGCTTGCCGAAACCGAAGGACCCCAGCCTTTGCATGATATGCTGCGGGAAAAGGATCCGGAGGCTGCGGACCGGATCCATCCCAACAACGTGAAGAAGGTCATCCGGGCTCTTGAGCGGCTTGCGGGGGGAGAGGAGTCTGTCCGTGGATTCGGCCAGGTAAAGAAGGAGAATCCTCTCTATGATCCGGTCCTGATCGGCCTTACCAGGGACAGGGCGGAGCTGTACGCACGGATCGACGCCAGGGTCCTGGACATGATCGACCGGGGCCTTGTGGAAGAGGTCAAAGGGCTTAAGGAGATGGGCCTGTCGGCCGAGCATATCTCCATGCTTGGCATTGGATACAAAGAAATCCTGGGTTTTTTGTCCGGTGAATACAGCCTTTCGGAAGCGACAGAATTAATACAAAAAAATACACGTCATTTCGCCAAAAGACAGTTAACGTGGTTCCGCAGATATGATAAAATGTTCTGGCTGGACATCTCGAAATACGCTGATGAAAAAACGGCGATGGAGGAGTTGTTTTCATGGCTCGACAGAAGACTGTAAAACTGCATAACCGGAGCGACAAGCCAGACAATGTCGTCCTCCGTCAGCACAGGACGGAAAAAAGATGCGAAGATTTACAGAAAGCGCTGCCAAACTTCATGCGGGGCTTTTTTGCTTATCTTAAAGGAAATGTCCTGCCCCTGACCCGGCAGAGCTACCTGTCGGACATCCGCTTTTTCTGCCAGTATCTGATCGATGAGACGGATCTGACGGACGCGGAGGAGACCAAGGGGATCAGTCTGAGCGAATTCCAGCAGATCAAGGCTGTCGACATCAATCTCTTTCTCGACTGGTGCCGCAAGTACACCATCGAAAAGGATGATGCGGAGATCGTCTACGAGAACAGCAACCGGACCCTGGCGCGGAAGAAATCCTCGCTTTCGGTCCTGTTCAAGCAGCTGTACCGGGACGGACTCCTGGAGAAGAACATTACCGACGGCTTCGATCCCATCCGTGTGCCCAAGGCGGCGGAACGGGAGATCAAGGCTCTGCAGGATGATGAAGTCATGATCATGCTGGACGCCGTGACGACCGGAGCCCACCTGACCGACAAGGAGCGGCAGTTCTGGGAGAAGACCAAGAAGAGGGACAAGGCTATCCTGATCCTCTTTCTCACCTACGGTCTGCGGTTGTTCGAGCTTCAGCAGCTGAACGTATCCTCCTTCAATTTTCAGCGGGGAGAATTCAAGATCTACCGCAAACGGGATAAAGAAGCGATCATGCCCCTCAATATCTCAGTAACGGAAGTCGTCACCGACTATATCCGCAACGAGAGGGCAGATGATGAAACACTGGACGAGGTCCACAGGGACGCTCTCTTCCTGTCTCTGCAGGGAAAGCGGATGACGGAGCGGGCGATCCGGGATCTGGTCAAAAAATACACGTCCATAGGCATGGCGACTTCCCGAAGGGGAGGCTACAGCCCGCACAAACTCAGGGCGACGGCGGCCACCAGCCTGATCGGGCGTGGGAATTCCATCTTTGACGTGCAGGCGCTGCTGGATCACGAACAGGTGACCACCACCCAGCTCTACGCCAACCACAAGATGAATGTGAAACGGGACCTGGTCAAAGATATGGAATGGGAACTGGAGCGAAAAGGAGAGGACTAGTACGATGAAACGTCGTTTGATCATATTATTGGCCGCAGCCTGCGCTGCGATATGTATGCTGTGCCCGCAGGCGGCTTTGGCCTATCCGGAGTATACCGGATATGTGGACACTTCCTGGTTTGATTTCCAGGATCCGAAAACAGAATATACCATCTCTACGGAGGCGGAGCTTCGGGGGCTTGCCAGTCTGGTCAACGAAGAGCAGTTCATGTGGAAGCCCAACCGGACGGAATCCTTTGAAGGGGTCACCTTCGTTCTGACCAGGGACATCACTCTGACCGACGACTGGACTCCCATCGGGATCGATGAGCAGATCACCTTCAGCGGGACCTTCGACGGCAAGGGCCATTCCATCACCGGCCTGCGCATCAGTTCGGAGGAACCTTACTGTGGTCTCTTCGGCCACCTGTCCGGAACGGTCCGCAATCTGTCTGCCGAAGGAGAGGTTTCTACCTCCGGCAATTACTGCGGCGGCATCGCCGGCTATGTGAACGAGACCGGCAGGATCGACCACTGTCAGGCCAATATCCAGACGGCGGGTCTTTATAATGTTGGCGGGATCGCCGGCTTCTGCCAGGATGGGAGCATCAGAAACAGCATCAATTTCGGTGAGATCATCGGAGCCAGCATGGTCGGCGGAGTCGTTGGCGAATGCCGGGGCGGCGACGTCCGGGCCTGCGGCAACCGGGGACTGGTATTCTCCAACGGAGCCGGCAGCTTCAACAACGGCACCGGCGGAGTGGCCGGACGTTCCGTATCCGCTTCAACTCTGAGCAAATGCTACAACACCGGGGATATCATTTCCTCCAATGAAGCGACCGGCGGTGTGACCGGATACACCAATTCGACCGGTTCCGCTATCGTCAACTGCTATTCCATAGGCACCATCCGCATCGAGGAGGCTCAGGTGGAGACCGAGGTCTCTCTGGATCCGGCTGACCCGGCGGGCCGGCAGACGGTCACCCTGACCGGGGAGAAGCTTCCGGTCTATGCCGGCGGGATCGCCGGATATGTGGGTTCGCAAAATCTGAAGATCATCAATTGCTATAACACGGGCAGGATCACAGGCGCCGATTACGCCGGAGGCATCATCGGCAAGTGCGAGAACGAAATGTATTCCTCCACAGCTCCCGAATTCAGCAACAACTACTACGCCAAGGGAACATCGGATTCGGCGATCGCGGCCGACCGTGACGATAAGAAACTGCGGATCAGAGGCGCCGCGACCGAAGTCTACGATTCCGCCTTCGGTCACATGGCCATGTCTCTTGGAGACGCCTATATGGATGACCAGTCCGGGTCCTACGGCAGCCAGGGCTATCCGGTACTGACCTGGCAGGAGGAAATCCAGACCGATGAAGAACTGGCCGTCCTCAAGCACATCGATAAGGCAGTCCTGAAACATCTGCACGATCTCTCCCTTATCCTGGAAAGAGAACATCTGGAACAGGGAAGGGCACTCCTGCGTTTCTTCAACGCAGAAACGATCTTTGAATCGGTCCAGACCGAGAAGAACCCGCTGAACGAGAAAGGAAACCGCAAATAATGCAGAAAAACACCTACGACCTGCTCAGAAATAAATTCGGGATAGATGAACGGATCCTGAACCTGATCGAAGAGAGCGAGTCCCGCGTATCATCTCAGTTTGAGGCGCTGGACGACATCATGACCTATAACCAGTACAAGATCCTGGACGCCTTCCAGAAGAACGGCATCCGGGACATGCATTTTTCCTGGAACACCGGCTATGGTTACGATGATCCCGGCCGGGACGCCATCGAACGGGTCTACGCGGATATTTTCCATACTGAGGCGGCTCTGGTCCGTCCCATCATCGTCAACGGCACCCACGCCCTGACTCTGGCTCTCATGGGGCCTCTGCGTCCGGGAGATGAGCTGATCTACAGCACCGGCGGTCCGTATGACACCCTGGAGGAGGTCATCGGCATCCGGGGCGAGGGCAAGGGCTCTCTCAAGGAGTTCGGCGTGAACTATAAGCAGGTGGAGCTGCGGGAAGACGGCAGGATCGATCTGGAAGCTCTGGGCAGGGCCATCGGACCCTCGACCAAAATGGTCTGCCTGCAGAGGGCGACCGGCTACGGATGGCGCAAGGCCATCACCATCGAGGAGATCGAGGAGTGGGCGACCTTCGTCCACGGGATCCGGCCGGACATCATCTGCATGGTGGACAACTGCTACGGCGAGTTCCTCCACGTCAAGGAGCCGACCGATGTGGGCGCGGACATCATGGCGGGTTCGCTGATCAAGAATCCCGGCGGCGGCCTGGCCCTGACCGGCGGCTATGTGGTCGGACGGGCTGACCTGATCGAGAAGGTCTCCTACCGGATGACCTCGCCCGGCATAGGAGGGGAGTGCGGCCTGACTTTCGGCCAGACCCGGTCCATGCTCCAGGGCCTCTTCATCGCGCCCAAAACGGTCAACGGGGCAGTGAAGGGGGCGGTCCTGTGCGCCAGCGCCTTCGAGTCTCTGGGATATGAGGTCTGTCCAAAGGCTGAGGATACCCGTTCTGACATCATCCAGGCGGTCAAGCTGGGATCACCGGAAGCGGTGGTGGCTTTCTGCCAGGGGATCCAGGCAGCTGCTCCTGTAGATTCCTTCGTTTCTCCGGAGCCCTGGGACATGCCCGGATATGAGGATCCGGTGGTCATGGCCGCAGGCGCCTTCGTGCAGGGTTCCTCCATCGAGCTTTCGGCGGATGCTCCCATCCGGCCTCCTTATGTGGTCTATTTCCAGGGGGGACTGACTTATGAGCATTCCAAGTTCGGGGTGATCAAGGCTCTGCAGGCCCTGTCGGACAGGAAACTGATTTTTGTCTAAAAATAACGTCAAATCTACACACAAACGGTATATAATAGGCTCATACTCCGGTATGAGCCTTATTTATTGTCCGGTTCATGCTCCCGGAGATCAGAGCAGGAGAATCACAGTATGGAGCACACAGGCGCGGCAGCACCGGAAAAAATCGATAAGAACGATAAGAAACAGAAACGCAGACAGCGCTACAAGAAGATCTCTGCTGTGGTCAAGCTGATCCTGCTTCTGATCATTATTATAGGTATACCTGCCTATCTGTTCTTTTTTGATCACAAATTCCTGGATCAGTTCTCGTCCATAGAGGATGTTTATAACTTCTTCCTCCAGTACCGATCCCAGAGCATTCTGGTCTACCTGGGGCTCCAGATTTTGCAGATCGTGATCTGTATCATACCGGGACAGGCCCTGCAGCTTGCTGCCGGCTATCTGTTCCACTTCTGGCTGGGCCTGCTGCTTTCGGTGATCGGAGCGGGGCTGGGGACCATCCTCACTTATTATCTGGCCAAGGTCCTGGGCCATGACGCTATGCACATGATCTTCGGCGAGGAGCGGATCCGGTCATCTCTCGACAAGCTGAACAGCAAGAGGGGGGTGATCATCGTCTTCCTGATCTACCTGATCCCGGGCATACCCAAGGACCTGTGCACCTACGCGGCGGGACTTTCGGAGATGAAGCTGAAACCGTTCCTGCTCCTGTCTCTGACCGGCCGGATCCCCGGAATGATCGGGTCTCTTCTGATCGGCTATCATCTGCAGATGGGAGGATATAAGGCAGCAGCCATCATCGGGGGCATCGCTGTGGTCCTGTTCATTCTGGGACTGATCTTCCATAAGCCTGTGATGGAACTGTCGGACAAGGCCTATGAGAGATTCAAGAATCTGCTGTGAGGCCTCCGGGGTGATAACTGGGCTGGCTTTCGTCCTGGTAAACGGATGGGCCTTAAGCCTGATTTCACTTCTTGACCAGCCTTTGGAATTCTGTTAAAGTATATGCAGATCAGGGAGTAGCTTGCGCGCTTGGAAGGGATTCCTGGGTGCGCTGCGCATGACGTCAGCACGTCCGCGGGACCGGAATGCGCACTGAGATAAGAGCGAGACTGTATCACATTAATTGTGTTGCAGTTTTTTTATATTCAAAAGGTGATGTGTATGTTGATGGTATTGTTACAACTTGGGATTCTGGCCGGCGGATTCGTACTCCTGATCAAAGGGGCGGACATCTTCGTCAAGGGAGCATCCACGATAGCCCATAAGTTCGGGGTACCCCAGATCATCATCGGCCTGACCATCGTCGCCATGGGAACCAGCGCTCCGGAGGCTGCAGTCAGCATCAGTGCGGCCCTGTCCGGAAACGCGGACATCACCATCGGCAATGTGGTCGGCAGCAATATCATGAACATCCTGATCATTCTGGGCATTACTGCTCTGGTTGCTCCGCTGATCGTTGAACGGAGCGCGGTGAAGGTCGACATGCCGGTCATGCTGGGAGCTACGCTGCTCCTGCTGCCTTTTGGAATGGTCGGCAGCAATGTGGACCGGATCGAGGGCCTGACCCTTCTGGCTGTGTTTGCGGGCTATATGATCTATCTCTTCCGCCAAGCCATGCGAAGCCGTGATGAAGAAGCGGAGAACCGACCGACATATGGTCAGGGAAATGTCTGGACCATGGTATTCCTAACGGCATTAGGTCTTGCCCTGATCGTTTTCGGCAGTAAGCTCACCGTCAGCGCCGCTACAGAGATCGCGGAGTTCCTGGGGGTGAGCCAGAGGATGATCGGTCTGACCGTCGTCGCCTTCGGAACGTCCCTTCCGGAGCTGGTCACTTCCGTGACTGCCGCAAGGAGAGGGAACACGGGCATCGCCATCGGAAACATCGTCGGAAGCAACATCTTTAATATCCTTTTCGTTACGGGCCTTACGGCCGCCATCACTCCGATCGCCTTTCTCAGCACATTCACATTCGACCTGCTGGTCGCGGCCTTCGCCGCGCTGATCCTGTGGCTGTTTTCATGGAAATTCAACAGCCTCAGCCGTATCTGCGGGCTTATATTCGTTCTGCTCTACGCGGCCTATTTCGTGGTGGTCGTGCTGGATCTGGTGTAATATTAAGAATATGCAGCGGAAACCGCCCGTCGGGCGGTTATTTTGATGTCATGATACTCGAGCGTTCCAGAGGCCGCCGGCAGGAAAGTCAAGGCTTCCAAGACATGACGATTTTAGTGAAGCCGTCCACCGGAAATCGTCAACGTTTGGATGAGGGTTTTTTTGAAAAGGAAGGTAGGAGGCAAATAATGACGATTTCTTTGTGTTGGTCGATTAATAATCGTCAACTATTTGGGCGCCTGAAAAAACATGCTGCC